>JBJXED010000042.1:0-11517 GCA_046155225.1 Burkholderiaceae bacterium | reverse complement strand
TGCCAAGCGGGTCGAGATGGGCACGGCGGCCAGCGCGCAAGCAGCGGCCTCGGCGGCCGGGGCAAGGCCGATGGCGGCGCTGGGCTGGCAGTTTGCGCAGCAGGCCTAACCCCTTCAACAACCCAATTCGTTCTCAACACTGCAAAGGCCACCATGGACTTCGACTATTCCCCCAAGACCCAAGCGCTGCAAACCCGCCTGCTCCAGTTCATGCAAGAGCACATCTACCCGGCAGAGAAAACCTATGCCGATGAGCTGGCCGCCAACACCGCTGCGGGCAAGCGCTGGACGCATCTGCACATCATTGAGCAGCTCAAAACCAAGGCCCTTGCCGCTGGTTTGTGGAATTTGTTTCTGCCGGTCGACAGCGCCCAAGCTGCCGGTTTTGAAGGTGCCGGTCTGACCAACCAAGAGTACGCACCACTAGCCGAAATCATGGGCCGTGTGCCCTGGGCATCCGAGGTCTTCAACTGCAACGCGCCCGACACCGGCAATATGGAAACCATTGCCCGCTACGGCTCTGACGAGCACAAACAGCACTGGCTGAAACCCCTGCTGAACGGCGAAATCCGCTCGGCCTTCGCCATGACTGAGCCCGAAGTCGCCTCCAGCGACGCCACCAACATCGCCACGCGGATTGAGCGGGATGGCGACGATGTCGTCATCAACGGCCACAAATGGTGGATCTCCGGCGCGGGCGACCCGCGCTGCGCGGTCTACATCGTCATGGGCAAGAGCAGCCCCGACGCGCCGCGCCACTCGCAGCAAAGCATGGTGATGGTGGCGGCCAACACACCCGGCATCCGCATCGTGCGCCCGCTGAATGTGATGGGCTACGACGACGCGCCGCACGGCCACATGGAGATGTATTTCGAGAATGTGCGCGTGCCCGCCAGCGATATATTGCTGGGCGAGGGCCGCGGCTTCGAAATCGCCCAGGGCCGTCTTGGCCCCGGCCGGGTGCACCACTGCATGCGCTTGATCGGCCTGGCCGAGCGGGCGCTGGAATTGATGTGCAAACGCGCATCCAGCAGGGTCGCGTTCGGCAAGCCAGTCGCTGCCCAGACCGTGACGCAGGAACGCATTGCCGAGGCGCGCTGCCGGATTGACATGGCGCGCCTGCTGACGCTCAAAACCGCTTGGATCATGGACACTGCAGGCAACAAAGCCGCCAAAAACGAGATTGCCATGATTAAAGTGGTGGCCCCGAGCATGGCTTGCCAAGTGATTGACTGGGCGATGCAAGCCCACGGCGGTGGCGGCATGTGCGACGACTTTCCGCTGGCCTATGCCTACGCCGGTGCGCGCACCCTGCGTTTTGCCGACGGCCCGGACGAAGTGCACCGCAATGCGATTGCCAAGGTGGAATTGGGGAAATACCCGCTGCCAACTTGAGTCACTTTTGCTACTGGGTTAGTAGCGCTACTGGCAGTAGATTCCTTGGCTAGAGGCCGATTTGGCATGAAAATCTAGGCAAAGGGCGTTTTTAGGCCAGTTTTCATCACTTGGCCGCTCCTCAAACAGCGCTGCGCATCCCAAAAGCCCCCAGCGCCGACTCGCAGGCACTGGTGAAGATGCCCGACGCGTGCTGCAGCGTCGGCACCGTCGCCGGCTGGTATTCCATGCGCAGATACGCCTTGCCGCGCAGCAGCAGCAACATGAACGGGGTTTGCGCATTGGTCGCCAGCGCGGGCCAGCTCATGAGCAACTCTGCCAGCGGTGCGTCCAGCCAAGCCAGCGCGTTGGCCCGGTCATCGGCGAGCACGCAGTAGCGGTCCCAAAATGCATTGGGCAGGCTTTCCCAGCCAAACTCGTCGTATACGGACAGCCAGCGGATTTCCTCGGGCATGGTGACATCGGCCTGGGTTTGCAGCGTGTCGGTGTAGCGCTCGTAGGCCTGCTTTTCCAGCGCTTGCTTGAGGTGCCGGTTCATGATGAGCACGCCCACGTTCGGATCAAGTCCGAGGTCACTGCGGGCACGCAACTCTTCGGTGCGTATGAAATGGCGCGACGGCTTGCCAATCTCCAGCCGCCAAGCTTTGCCCATCACCGTGCCGTCAATCGCCACGCCTTTGCCCTTGTCGCGCTGCTGCACCGCCAGCCCGCGCGCCGATGCCCAGACCGACGCCGGGTTGTCTTCAAACCTGCTGGGCAGCTCAGCCACCACCACAGCCTGTTTGCCAAACGCTTTTTTAAGGAGTTCAAGCATAGTCGGGCCAATTCCACTAAAGTCAAAGTCTCATTATTCCGCAAACTTACAGAAAGCCACCAGATGATTGACCTGTATTCATGGCCGACGCCAAATGGACATAAAGTCCACATCATGCTGGAAGAGTGCGGGCTGGCCTACACCGCACATCCAGTGGACATCGGCAAGGGCGACCAGTTCAAGCCCGAGTTTCTGGCCATCAGCCCCAATAACAAAATCCCCGCCATGACCGACCCGGATGGCCCGGACGGCAAACCCATTGCGCTGTTTGAGTCCGGTGCCATCTTGCTTTATCTGGCGGCCAAGACCGGGAAGTTTCTGCCTAAAACAGACCGCGCCAAGTACGAGGTGCTGCAGTGGCTGATGTTCCAGATGGGCGGCGTTGGCCCCATGCTCGGCCAAACCCACCACTTTCGTATCTACGCCCCCGATAAAATTGAGTACGCCATCAACCGCTACACCAACGAAACCAAGCGCCTGTACGGCGTGATGGACAAGCAGCTGCAAAAAACCGCCTTTATTGCCGGTAAAGACTATTCGATTGCCGACATCGCCATCTACCCCTGGCTGCGCAGCTGGCAAAACCAGGGCATTGACTGGGCCGACTACCCCACGTTAAAAGTCTGGTTTGACAAGCTTGGCGAGCGTCCGGCGGTGCAGCGCGGCTGCAAGGTACTGGCCGATTTGCGCGCCCCGCTGACCGACCCGAAGGCCATTGAGACGCTGTTTGGCAATACGCAGTACCAGAAAAGGTAATTTGGCCTGTCCGGAGGGGATCGAACCCCCGACAACCGGCTTAGAAGGTAGCTGATATTTGTTGTATTTTATTATTTAAAATCAACATCTTGCGAGCGTTTTTTGATACACTTAAACCCCAATATCTCACCAAAATCTCACCAGACTTTGGGAAAATTCGGAGAATTTCGATGGGTTCTATCAAAAAACGGACGCTAAAAGACGGCAAAACGGTCTACGACTGCCGAGTTCATCGGGGCCTCAAAACACAGAGCAAAACCTTCCAAAAGAAGGAGGAAGCAGAGAAGTGGGCGCGGTCGATTGAGAGCAAAGTTGACCGGGGCGAAAGCATCAGCAAAAAGGCACAAACCACCCTATTCACGGTGACCTGCGCCGAGTACATCAAGCACTACAAGCCCCTGAGAACGAAAGACAAGGTACTAACACCAGGCGAGATACAAACCGTGCAGCGGCTCAACCACGACTTCAAGCCGTTCACCATCAGCGAAATCAATCACAAGCTAATCCAAGCGTGGATTGACAGATTCCTAGTCACCGAAGTCCCTGCGCAGGATCGCAAAAAGCTCCACCCCTACTACAACGCGGGCCTGGATAAGGATGGCAAAAAGAAGGTGTACAGCGAGAGCACCGTGCGGCGGCACTTCTTCGTGCTGAAAAAGATCCTCGAATGGTATTCAGTGCGGGAGGACTTCATCCTTCCCAGTAACCTGTTCGTACAGCTTCAAATTCCCCGCGCATGGGCAGGCAAGCGTAAGCGCCGCCTGGAAGCCGGGGAACTGGAAAAGTTGCATGCGGCGGTCAGTAAGGGCTACGACCACAAAGTGGAGTGGCCGCTCATGATCGACTTTGCATTGAATACTTCGGCACGGCTGCAAGAAATCCTAAAAGCCAAATGGAGCGACTTCAACCTCGAAGGACGAAACTGGAACATTCCGCCGGAGAACGTTAAAACCGCCACCTTCCGCAAAGTCCCACTGTCCAAAAAGTCACTGGCTATCCTCGAAAAGATGACAACCCTCAAAGTCAAGGGAGAGGACCGCGTGTTTCATATGTGGGCCAACAGCGCCACCGTCAGCAAGGGATTCCGGCGTCTGACAGTGCGCGCAGGGGTTGAGGACTTCCGCTTCCACGACCTACGGCATGAGGGTGTCAGCCGATTATTTGAGACTACGGACTTGACCGACAGCGAGATCATGAGCATCACCGGCCACACTTCGTCCGAAATGCTCAAAGCCTACTCAGCACTGCGCCCCAATGCACTGGCTCGAAGGCTCGATGGCGAAAAACGTTAGCCGTGGTTTCAACATGGACGTCATCCAAGCCTGCTGCGATTTCAAAAGCGACTCACGACTACTTTCGAAACAGTTGTAACATTAGGCGCATGGCTCAATGCACAGCACCTGTACGCGGACACAGCTCAGCTAGCGCAGAGGCTGCTTGCCCTGCATGTCGTTACCGACGTAGTTACGGCTATGGCGGTAGCGGCTACGGCGGTAGCGGGTACCGTCCTTCATACTCATCGCCGGTCAGTACGGGCAGCGGTTATAGCGGTAGTAGCGGCGGCAGGTCCGCTGGTAGTTCAAGGGCACGCTGGTCAAGATCGGGTTCCTCCGCTCTGTATACGGTCGCGCAAGTTCAGTCCCTTACGCCAATTCGCGAAACCGTTGAAGCGCGAGCGTCTGAGAAACCTGACCTTCGTGACGTCTTCCTTTGCCATGCTTGGGACGACCGGCAAGGAATAGCAAAACAGCTCCACGATTTGCTTGAAGCCGCCGGAGTCAAAGTTTGGTTCAGCGAGAAAGACCTCGGCCTTGGCATACCAATGATGCGCGCGATAGACAGGGGGTTAGCAAATTCGCGAATCGGGCTTGTATTGGTAACTCCCGATCTGCTCGTTCGTGTCTCAAAAGAGGGTGTCGCCGATAAAGAGCTCTCAACGCTGCTGTTTGGCAATCAGCTCGTTCCTATCGTGCACAACACAACGTACACAGCCCTTCGCGAAATCAGTCCCATGCTCGCCTCCCGAACCGGCCTGGACACTTCGGAAGATTCATTGTCTGTAATCGCCGAAAAAATAGCCGATCTGGTCACTGTTGCGGTGTAAAAGGCATTTGTAATCCGGCCAAGCAGCCAATAGTTTCATCGGCCACATTCTCATTTTTGCCGTTTTAACAACCGTATCGATGTTGCGCGAGTCCAACGTGTACTGCTGCAATTGCACCTGGGAATACACGTCGTGCAGAGCCTAAATCGGCGCTCTTTTGCGCCTTGAAGCCTTGACCTGACTTGTAACGGCAACAGTGGCATGCGCATCTACGTACGAGTCCAACAATCGGCGGATCATGCGCTGGTACTGGGTTTGATGCTTTGATGCTTCTGACTTGAAAAAGTCAACGCTGCTCTTGCTTAGAGCCAGCGTGACCTTCACACCATCTTCCCGAAACGCAAGTTCAGCGGGAGACGGCAGAAAATCCGTAACCAGCTCAACGTCGCCTATGGGCTCATCCGTGTAGACGATCTTCTTTTTCATAAATTGCCTTTCCTTTGCGCCAATAACCTGCCCCAATGATTCGAATGACCTTGCGCCGGTAGGTAAAGCGAACCGTCAAAATCCCGCCGCCAGCCTTGCCAATACAGTAAAACCGTTCCTCAGACCCACTGTGCCCCTAATCCTTGACAATCACGCGACGCGGATCAGTGAACGCAACTTGCGCATCCTGGTGCGTATTCCGGAAATCACAGACCAATGTTCCGGGAATTCCTGACCAGCTTGCTTGAAATCACGAGTTTTCTTTGGTGGAAATCAACCAAGGCTTCTGACAGGAATCGGTCGTTAATGAAAGACTGATTCCGACGACAAAGCGGAATTCTGACTGTCTCGACTGTGTGCTTCAAAGCAGACACTAATTTACTGACATTTAAAACAACGATGAAAGCCTCAAATGCAGCGTTTCCGGTTATTCACTGACCAATGTTAGAAATACTTAATTGAAAGACCCAACCACGCGACGCGTTATGACTCTAGACAAGTTGCCAATGACCAATTCTGCAAATCATGATTATTTATAAGCATACTTGCTATTTAATTTGGACCTGACGTTCAAGCGCGCAGTACGCTGCGTAGGTTTGGCCTGCCTCAAACGCAACCGACTTGCGAAATAATTGACAGTTAAACACCACATTAAGCTTTCGGGTACAGACATTCTTCCAAAGTTGCCTCTGACGCTTTTCATACCTGGCTGGCGACTCCTCCGCGCATTGGCGCCGTTCTGCATTCCACACAAGACAGCTGGAAGGTATTTCAACCGAATATTCTTGGGTCACATTTTCTATACATGCACTCTCTTCCTTGCTCAATCTGGTGTCAGCATTGGGGTTGACAGAAAGTGCATAGTCGGCGGAACAACTGGAGTTATTCCAGTATGTTATACACGGCATTTCGTTAGCTTTAAACACAACCCGCACTTTATCTTCGACCCAGGAACTGTTGCGTAGCAAGCTTAGATGAACCAGAGTGGCATCGACGACCAAGGTGTCAGATGACTCCTTTGATGAGGTTACCTTTTGAATGCTTCCAGGAATGTATGCATCTAATTTCCACGCCTTGCTATCAACGGATATAAGCGCATCAAGAACGTCACGCAAATCCAATCCTTCTGGTGGAAGAGTTGTTGCGCGCAAAGCGAATGTGCTTGCTCGGCGAGGAATCGCAGCTGCAGCGGCAACGAACTTTTTCTCATCGTGCTCTAGTCGATAAGGGGGTTTTGGAATCACCGCCGCCATTCTATCCACATTCGGATCTTTGTAAAACTGAGATTTATCAATCCTGTCGGCAAATTTTTCGACATTCCTACCCCTATCAAAGCGACCACTCGCAGCAATCTTGTTACCGCATATACGTTGATACTGCCCCCACCCTGGCAGCAGAACTATGCTGCACTTTCTCTGCGTGCAATTGCCTCTCGATGTGACTTCAGGAAAGACCAAAGCGCCATCTTGTCGAATTTCCCCTCCGATAATATCTCCTGAACATTCGCGAGTTTCCCAGTTATACGAACTGCCGCAAATGTTGTTTTTGCCACCACCGAACAAGCCACCTTGACAGGCAGCAAAATCAATAGAAAGTTTTTCGCCATAAGTTTCACTGAGGAGTACGTGGCTAGATTGAGGACGAGTCGTGAATTCCCCTGGGCTTGAACTAATTGAAGAATTCGATAGCTCTGCAATTGGTTTTTCACGTGGTGCAGATTCGGTATTTTTTGTGACGACTTGAGTCTGCCCGCTTGCAGCAATTGGCGCCTCTTTGGAAATCGCAGTTTGGTAGCGGTCTTGAAGCAGATTTAAATTAGCCGCTTGATCAAACCTCCCTCGTAATCGAACTTGCCCAGAACATTCAAGACGATAAGAGCTGAGTCCCTTTTCAATAACAAAATTGCAACGTGGAACGCAATTTCCGAACTCCAAGTCTTGGCGGAGGATCAATTCACCATTTACTGTTGCGTCTGTAGTTGCGGCTATCTGGCCGCGACATCCGTTTGATCTCGCTTCAAAACGGCCAATTGAATTACCAGGCCATGGGTTTTGAAATAACTCGATCCTTAGTCGGGTTCCAGATGATTCAGAAAGAACCGTCGAAGCTCGCGTTGGTACAGTTGGTGAACTTGGTTCAGCTGTATTTTGTACGGGCTGTCCATCTACCGCGATTGGGCTGTTGTTTTGATTGTCGTTTCTGTTTGGTAACGCAGATGGTAATTCGTTTATGAGCTTTTGAGTTTGCCGAATTGCATCAAGAAACTTGTTCAGGTCTTGTGCGTGGGCAGTTAAATTAAACGTAAATAAACACGTTACAGCAAAGATTAGTCTCAAATACTTCATATTGATCTTTTGCATTAGGTAATAATATTTGATTGAACTCTGATTTGTGTAAGCTATACTTAAATTATTTCAGTACTATGACTTTTGGAGACACCTAGAAGAATTGTTCAGCGAAATCCAGGCAATCAAGCTGACACCAGGAATTTACAAGGTGCCGCAGTTTTTAACGCCAAACCTGTGCAAAGCCTAGTGCGACGGAAATCCAAAGTACCGCCAGATTGAACTGCTAAGTGCGGCCTAATCGCTACTTCAAGTGGATCTGCCTATGGGGGATCTCAAGTGAGCGGACTGCATCTGTGGACTTACCCAATGCCTCTGCCAATTCATCGACGTACAGAACGGCCTTTTTGGCACCAAACTGTTCCCGTAGATCAGCCAGAATGAGGGTTGCGTCCATAGGCTCCAATGTAATGGCCAGCCAGGAGGGACTCGAACCCCCTACCCATGTCTTAGAAGGACATTGCTCTATCCGGATGAGCTACTGGCTGATTGTATAGATTCTAAACGGAGACACCTTCAATGAGGTTTTTACTGCTATGAAAGTAATAGCAACGCATTCATCTCACCAAAATCTCACCAGACTATGACAAAATATAATGCTTTTTGACCGATTTAATTTTTACAGTGCCTTGCAAGTTACTGATTTTAAACAACTTTTAAAAATCATTCACCCTATGAAATCGTATTGCAACACCTTAGAAGGCCGGTGCTCTATCCAACTGAGCTACGGGCAGTCAAGGCAAACGCAAGCGTAAACAAAAAAAGGCTCACATGGTGAGCCTTTTTTTGCAAATTGGTCGGAGTACAAGGATTCGAACCTTGGACCCCCTGGTCCCAAACCAGGTGCGCTACCAGACTGCGCCACACTCCGAGCCATTATTTTAGCCGGAAGAATCCAGGATTTCATCCACTGCGGTGATAACTTGCGCAGCGCTCATCGTGTCCAGGCATTGGCTGGCGCTGTTTTGGTGCTGGTCACAACCTTCTTGCTGGCAGGGGACGCAGGCGTGCTGGGTGTTTTGCAACAGCCAGGTGTTGTCAATGTGCTGCGTCGCCGCTGCGGCGACATAAGCCAGCGGGGCGCTGCGGCTCAAACGTCGCTGCGGCCCCCAGATGCGCGGGTCAGTCGGGCCAAACAAGGCCACGGTGGGAATGTTGCAAGCCGACGCCAAATGCGTGGTAAAGGTGTCTGGCCCCACATACAGCGCTGCGCTGGCCAGCACCTGCGCCGATTGCGCAAATGTCAATTGCCCGTCGAGCCGGACCAGTCCCCGCACATCCTCAAACAGCGCATCCAGGTACTGCTTTTCAAACTGCGTATCGCCCCCGCTGATGACCACCTGCAATCCGCGCCCTTGCAGATGCAGCACCAGCGCCAACCAGCCAGCGCGGTGCCAGCGCTTGTACGCCCAACGCGCACAGGGATTGAGCACGGCATAGCGACCCGGCGCAGGCAGCCGCGCCACCGGTTCGCCGCCCTGCGGCACGCTGACCTGCAAGTCACATACCACGCCAACCTGCTGCATGAGGCGGGCGCAAAGACTGGCAATGTGTTCATGCGGAATTTCAAGAACGCTACGCGGGGCGCTGCGTTTTTTCCACCAGGCGTGCTTGGGGTTGTTGGGCAAGGCCCCAATACGCTGCCTGCCCGCCGCCCAGAGCAGCTGGTGCGGAAAATCGCCCGCCTGCGCAGTCAAAGCCAAGTCGTATTGCCGCCACAGATGCCGCATCAGCCCAAGGCGCTGGCCCAGCGTGGCCTGCGCTGGCAAGGTCAGCACCCGGTCAACACAGCCATTGCCTTGCAGCACGCCCTGCATGCCGTCAAACACCAGGCAATCTACCTGGCACTTCGGCCACCGGCTTTTGATGCCCCCCGCCATCATGCTGCTGATGAGCGCGTCACCCAAAAAACGCAGGGAAATAATCAATACGCGCTGCGGCGCTTGCGTGGAAAACATGCCCGGATGATGGCACAAGGCCACCCGCATTTCTGCCCGCAGTCTTGTGGTGTGCTGGTAACCCGCCCGCTACCCACACTTGAGGTTTAAAGCGCTAAAGCTGAACGTACTGGTAGTCAATCGGATGGGCGTTGATGCCGCGGTCGGGCGGTGCAATCCAGCCGGCCATCTTGCCCGGCTCCGTCACCCGCTGCATCAGGCTTTTGACGAAGTTGATGTCGGCTGGCGTGGGCAGCCATAGGTCTTTGCGGGCTTCAAACTCTGCCGCTGAAAGCGGGTTGCCCAGCGGGTCGGTATGCAGGCCGGCCCAGACGCCCACCGCGCGGCGAAAGCGGGTGGACGGCAGGGCAAACGCAAAGTCAACCCCTGCGCGTTTGATGCCCATGTTCCAGCGGGTCAGGCCGACATTGCAATCTTTCACGTACTCGAGCCGGGTGATCTCGTTCATGCCGTTGCGCACGCTGATGGTTTCCTCCATCAGGCCGCCTTTGCCGTCGCTAACGGTGATCTGCATGCTCGTGTCCCGCTCCACGTGGTCGGCAAACTTGGCTTCGTCCGGGCGGCCTTTGATGCTGTTGGCAAAGTAGTTGGCGGCGTTGCTGGAGGCTTCGGAGCCGAACAAATCGAGCGAGCTGGTGAACCAGAAATTCATGAATTTTTGAACGGTGGGCAAGTCCACCACACCGGCTTTGCGCAGCACGGCGACGTCGTCGGTGTCGAGTTCTTTCATCACTTCCAAAGTGCGCTTGATGACGCGGCCAATGCCGGTTTCGCCAACAAACATGTGGTGCGCTTCTTCGGTCAGCATGAAGCGGCAGGTGCGCGCCAGCGGGTCAAACGCGCTCTCGGCACAGCTCTTGAGCTGGAATTTGCCGTCGCGGTCGGTGAAATAGGTGAACATGAAAAAGGAGAGCCAGTTGTCCATCGGCTCATTGAACGTGCCCAAAATGCGCGGCTTGTTGACGTCGCCACTGTGGCGCTCGAGCAATTCCTCGGCTTCCTCCCGGCCGTCGCGGCCAAAGTGGGCGTGCAGCAAATACACCATGGCCCACAGGTGGCGGCCTTCTTCCACATTGATTTGGAACAGGTTACGCAGGTCGTACAGGCTGGGCGCGGTGTGGCCCAGCAGGCGCTGCTGCTCAACCGAGGCCGGCTCGGTGTCGCCCTGCGTAACGATGAGGCGGCGGAAGGCGCTACGGAACTCGCCCGGCACTTCCTGCCACACATCCTGCCCCATGTTCTCGCCAAAGCCAATTTTGCGGCCCTCTTCTTTATCGGACATGAAAATGCCCCAGCGGTAGTCGGGCATCGGCGTGTAGCCATAGCTGGCCCAGCCGGAGGCGTCAACGCCGACTGCGGTGCGCAAATAAACTTCTTTGGCGTTGAAATCGCTCGGGCCCATCTCGCCCCACCAGTTCAAAAAGGCCGGCTGCCAGTGCTCCAGCGCGCGCTGCAACTGGCGGTTGTCGGCCAGGTTGACGTTGTTGGGGATCAGGGCTTGAAGATCGATGGTGGACATAGGTGGTTCTTTAAAAAAATGGGGATCTCTAAATCAGTTGGGGACAGAACATGCGGCACGCCGCTGGGCTGTCCCACAAGGTTTTATTCAGTTGGGGACAGAGCAAAAATTGCTTTGCAATTTATTGGTCTGTCCCGCAAGGTCATCAGACTCTCTTCCAATCAAATGTAGGTTTTTTGCCAGTACCAAACAGTTTCAGT
>JBJXED010000041.1:0-7738 GCA_046155225.1 Burkholderiaceae bacterium | reverse complement strand
ACCCGGCCCATGGCCTGGCTGTCGCTGCTCATCATGCTGATGGCACCCAGGTCATGCAGCACGTCTTCAGCGGCGATGGTTTCCTTGCGGATGCGGCTCTCGGCAAAGGCCAGATCTTCGGCAATGGCAGGGTCGAGGTGGTGGCAAACCATGAGCATGTCCACATGTTCGTCGAGTGTGTTGACGGTGTAGGGCATGGTCGGGTTGGTGCTGGACGGCAAAAAATTCGCCTCGCCCACGACCCGCAAAATATCGGGCGCATGGCCGCCGCCTGCGCCTTCGGTGTGGAAGGCGCACAGGCCCCGCCCCTTGGTTGCCGCGATGGTGTCCTCGACAAAACCGCTTTCATTGAGCGTGTCGGAATGAATCGCCACCTGCACATCGGCCACGTCGGCCACATCCAGGCAGTTGCTGATGGCGGCGGGTGTGGTGCCCCAATCTTCATGCAGCTTCAGGCCAATCACACCGGCGTCAATCTGCTCGTGCAGCGCGGCAGGCAGGCTGGCATTGCCTTTGCCCAAAAACCCCAGGTTCATGGGAAAGGCATCGGCCGCCTGCAACATGCGCGCAATATTCCACGGCCCTGGCGTGCATGTGGTCGCGAAGGTGCCGGTGGCCGGGCCGGTGCCGCCGCCGAGCATGGTGGTGATGCCGCTGGCCAGCGCTTCTTCAATTTGCTGCGGGCAAATGAAATGGATGTGCGAGTCAATCCCGCCTGCCGTGACGATGCTGCCCTCGCAACTGATGATCTCGGTGCCAGGGCCAATGATGATGTCGACACCCGGCTGCACATCGGGATTGCCCGCCTTGCCGATGGCCACAATGCGGCCACCACTCAGGCCAATGTCGGCCTTGACGATGCCCCAGTGATCGATGATGAGGGCATTGGTCAGCAGCGTATCGACAGCGCCCTGCTGCCGTGTGCGCTGCGACTGCGCCATGCCGTCGCGAATGGTTTTGCCGCCGCCGAACTTGACTTCCTCGCCATAGCTTCCGGCTCGCAAGGTGTAATCGGCCTCGACCTCAATGAGCAAGTCCGTGTCGGCCAGGCGCACCCGGTCGCCTACTGTGGGGCCGAACATTTCCGCATAGGCGCGCCGGCCAATCGTGGCCATCAGTCCAGCCCACCCTTGACGCCTGCGTCGACAGCGCCCTTGACGCTGGAGTCAACAGCGCCATTCATCAAACCGCGAAAGCCATAGACCACGCGCGCCCCGGCAAAGTCCACCAGTTCAACCGTGCGCTGCTGGCCCGGCTCAAAACGCACCGCCATGCCAGACGCAATGTTCAGCCGCATACCGCGCGCCGCCGCGCGGTCAAACTCCAGCGCTGCATTGGTCTCGGCAAAGTGGTAGTGCGAGCCGACCTGGATGGGCCGGTCTGCCGTGTTTTGAACGACCAGCGCCCTGGTGCGCCGACCAGCATTCAGCACGTGGTCTGGGCCGTCGGTAAACAATTCGCCGGGAATCATGCGGGACTCAAATAATCGGTTGGTGCACGGTCACGAGCTTGGTGCCGTCCGGGAACGTGGCTTCGACCTGGATGTCAGGAATCATCTCGGCAATACCGTCCATCACGTCGGCCCGGGTCAACACGGCGCGGCCCTCGCTCATCAGCTGGGCCACGGTTTTCCCGTCGCGCGCGCCTTCCATCACCGCCGCTGAAATCAGCGCCACGGCCTCGGGGTAGTTCAGCCGCAGGCCCCGCGCACGGCGGCGCTCTGCCAGCAGGGCGGCCGTGAACAGCAGCAGCTTGTCTTTTTCGCGGGGCGTCAATTCCATGGAGCCAATGGGTCAAAGGGTTTTGCCTGCTGGGACGCAATAGCCATGCCCGCACGCTGCGGTGCGGGCATCATGCTGTGCAGCGCCTGGCGCAGCCAGCGGATGGGTGCATTTTTATGGTGCATCACGGCAAGAAATGCACCAATAGAGAAACTTTCAACGCCATTTCCGAAAATTGATGCTTCATTTTGAAGCAAAAATGCTAGGGTCCTTTGTATTCCGCTGCGGCTACACGTTCCACAAACGCGGCGGCACGGCGGTCATTGACCAAAGCTGCGCGCGCCACGCAGCCCAGACTTGTCGCAGCAGATTCATCGCCGGCTCGACCAGCGGTGCCAGCACCCGCACCACCACCACCTGCGCGCTCGGGCTGGTGGCACCGGCGCGGGCGCGCAAGGGGTGCACATCCATCACCTGGCGCGCCGCGTCCAGCGCCTGCTGCCTGCGCTGGCGCACCAGCGGGCTGCCACTCAAAAAAAACAGCGTGGCGATGCAGCGCTGGCCCCCCAGCCCGAGCGGACTCTCCAGCAAACGGTGGTCGGCCGCGTCAAGGACGCCGCGCTCCAGCCAGACACCTGGCCATTCCAGGTGCTGGCAAAGGCGGCCTTGGGTGAACGGCTGGCCCGCCAGCGGCAGGCCCAGCGCGGTGATGTCCCAGCCCATCAACTCGGCGCCGGGGGCCAAGTCCATGATCAGCCGATTCTCGGCCAGGCACGCGCTGTAGCACAGGGTTTCCAGAGGCAGGTATTCGAGCCGTGCGCCGGCCGCCAGGCTCAGGCGGGTGTGGAGTTGCGCTGGCTCGCCCGCCGAGCGGTAAAACCGCGTCGCGCCGGGTGTGGTGATCAAACCGTGCGCGCCGCTCGCCACATTGGCCTCCAGCGCCAACTGGTCACCGCCGACCAGCCCGCCGGGCGGGTGTACCAGCACGTTGTGGCAGACCGCGTCGCCCTCAGGGTAGAGGCTTTGCAGCACACGCAGTGGGCCGCTGTGCTGATGGCGCACGACGCTGCGTGCGGCCTCCAAGGCGTAGTCAAGCCGCAAGTGGGCGTTCCAGGCCATGTTTAGCGCTTTTTCGTGAAATTTAGAGTCAAAGTGGCTTCTAGCCAAGGTATTTACTGCCGGTACCGCTATGCTTTTTGATGTGCTTTTTGCACTGCCAATGCGGCGGCTCCGAAGGCCAGACCCTGGCGCACCTGCGGATAGCGCAGCACCAGCCGCAACTCACGTTTGAGGCGGGTGTTGTCCATCTGGCGCGACTCACTCATGAAGCTCAGTTGCATCGGCGGCAGTTGCGCCGCCGCCGCCTCGCGCGGCAAGCGCGGCGGACGCGGCAAACCGTACAGGTCGGCGGCAAGGTCAAAGTAGTCGCCCATTTTCAGCCGCGTGTCGTCATTGACGTTCAGCGTGCGCTGCGGCTTGCCGCGCCACAGGGCGGCAGTGCAGGCGCGGGCCAGGTCATCGGCATGAATGTGGTTGGTGAACACGTCGTCTTGCGTGGTGAGCACCGGCGTGCCCCGCAGCAACCGCTCGCGCGGCGTGCCGCCGGTGCGGTCATTCGCGTAAATGCCGGGGATGCGCAAGATGCTCACGCGCACCAGGCCAGCGCCGCCGAGCGACGAACGACCCCACAGACGCAAGGCGTTTTCTGCCGCGACCCGGCGCAGGGCGCGCGGGTTGGCTGCGTGCAAGGTGCTGGTCTCGCGCACCAGCGCACCGCCGTGGTCGCCGTAGACGCCGCTGGTCGAACCGTACACCAAGGCCATGGGCGCGCTACGCAAGCGCAGCGCGCGCAGCAGTTTCACCGTGCGCGGATCGCCCGCGCCGCTGCCCGGCGGCGGCGCCAGGTGCAAAACCCGTTGCGCCAGACCCGCCAGCCGACGCAGGCTGGCGGCGTCGTCCAAGTCACCGAGCAAAGGGACGGCTCCGGCAGCGCGCAAGGCAGCGCAGCGCGCTGGCGAAGACGTGAGCGCCAGCCAACGCGGCCCGGCCGAGCGAGCGCGCAGCACGCGAAGGCCGACATCACCGCAGCCGACGACCAGCACGCGGACACGCCGAAAGCGCGCAGGCAGGGCACCGAGGGGGGATTGGTTTGAGGGCAAAATCAGGCACTTGTTTGTAAGCGCCTGAGGATACACAACCCATGACCACGCCCGCCGCAACGCCAGGCTTTGCCCCCACCCTCCCCGCCATGTCCGCGCCAGAACCAGGCGCTGCCGCAGTCGCGCAGCAGCCTGCCGCTGACTTGGTTGCGGTAGCGGGACCATTGCCCGACGCGGGCTCGGGCGTTGCGGCGGACGCGCTGCCCGCCGCGAGTGCCTGGCGCATCAGCATCGAGCCCAGCGGGCGCGAGTTCACCGCGCAGGCGGGTGAATACATTTTGCTGGCGGGCATACGCCAGGGCATTGGCCTGCCCTACGGCTGCAAAGACGGTGCCTGCGGCTCGTGCAAGTGCAAGCTGCTGTCGGGCCAGGTGTTGCAGGGGCCGCACCAGAGCAAGGCGCTGTCGGCCGAGGAAGAGGCCGCCGGTTTTGTGCTGACCTGCTGCGCCAGCGCGCAAACCGATGTGGTCCTCGAATCCCGCCAGGTCACGCAGGCCGGTGCCTTCCCCATCAAGAAAATGCCTGCGCGCGTGACGCTGCTGGAGAAAAAGTCACCCGACGTGATGCTGCTGCGCCTGCAACTGCCGGTCAACGACGCGCTGCAATACCACGCCGGCCAGTATGTGGAGTTCATCCTGCGCGACGGCGCGCGACGCAGCTATTCCATGGCCACCGCGCCGCACCTGAGCGGCGCACAAGCCACCTCGCAAGCCACGCCCGCCGCGACCAACCCCGGCATCGAGCTGCACATCCGCCACATGCCCGGCGGCAAGTTCACCGACCATGTGTTTGCGGCGATGAAAGAAAAAGAAATCCTGCGCGTCGAAGGCCCCTACGGCAGCTTTTACTTGCGCGAGGAGTCGGTCAAACCGATGGTGCTGCTCGCCTCGGGCACCGGTTTTGCGCCGATCAAGGCGCTGATTGAGCACATGCAGTTCAAGGCCATCACCCGGCCTGCCGTGCTGTACTGGGGCGGGCGGCGGCCGCACGATTTGTACATGGACGAGTGGGTCCAGGCGCGCGTCGCCGAAATGCCCAACCTGCAGTACGTGCCGGTGGTCTCCAACGCGCTCCCAGAAGACGGCTGGAGCGGCCGCACCGGCTTTGTCCACCAGGCCGTGCTCGACGACTTCCCCACCCTGGCCGGCCACCAGGTCTATGCCTGCGGCGCGCCAATTGTGGTGGACTCGGCCAAAGCCGCGTACACAGGCCAGCGCGGCCTTCCTGAAGACGAGTTTTATGCGGATTCGTTCACGACCGAGGCGGACAAGGCCAAAGCCTAGGCACAAAGCCTGGGCTTGAAATCAGCCCGCCACCTGCCCGTCACGCTTGTTGCGCTTGATGGCGCGGCTGGACTTGTTTTGCTTGTGCTGCAGGCGGGCGCGCTCTCTGGCGGTCACGGTGCCATCGGCCTTGGCTTTGGTTTCGGCGTTGGCGATGTTGGTTTGGCGGGCGTTGGCGTTGTCAACTTCTTGCTGCGTCAGGCTGCCGGAGGCGACGCCTTTGTCAATCCGCTGCTGCTGGTTGACCTGGCGCTGGTCCAGTCTGGGGGTGGCATTGGGGTCGGCGGGCGGGGTGGTTTGGGCGATAGCGGCACCGGCCAGAGCGAGAGAGAAAGCGGCGATCAAGGCTTGCATTTTCATGAGAATCTCCAAAGTTAAAAGGGTGTTGGATTCATGGTTTTGGCGAACTGCCAGGGCCATGCAAGTGACAACGGCTCCAGTATCTACGGCAGCGACTTCGCGGGCGCAAAGCTTTGTAAACCTGCGTGAATCTTTGGCTAAGCGTGCGTCAAGACCGCCGTTTATGCGCAATTTTTCACAGCGCCTGCGCCCCTGCGCTGCACGCCAAACCACCGCAGCGCAACGCCTATTCGCCCAGGTAGGCGGCCCGCACGCGCGGGTCTTGTAGCAGCGCCGCCGCATCGCCCTGCATCGTGATCAGGCCCGACTCCATCACGTAGGCGCGGCTGGCCAGGGCCAGGGCGCGGCTGGCGTTTTGCTCGACGAGCAGAATCGTCACGCCTTGCGCGGCGACTTCGCGCACCACCTCGAAAATCTTGTCCACCATCAGCGGGGCCAGGCCCATGGAAGGCTCGTCGAGCAAGAGCAATTGCGGCCGGCTCATGAGCGCGCGGCCCATGGCGAGCATTTGCTGCTCACCGCCCGACAAGGTACCCGCGAGCTGCTTGCGCCGCTCTTTCAGGCGCGGAAACAGGGTGTAGGCGCGCTCCATATCGGCGCTGATCTCGGTGGCGTCGCTGCGGCTGTAAGCCCCCATCAGCAGGTTTTCGGCAATGCTCATGCGGGCAAACACGCCGCGGCCCTCGGGCACCAGCGTCAGGCCGCGCCGCACCAGGTCCCACGGGCCCTGGCCGCGCGTGCTGTGGCCCATCAACACGACCTCGCCGCCCGCCAGCGGCAGGCTGCCGGTGATGGCACTCAGCGTAGTGGACTTGCCTGCACCGTTGGAGCCGATCAGGCTGACCAGCTCGCCGCGCCGCACGAAGAAGTCAATCCCCTTGACGGCCTGGATGCCGCCGTAGGCCACCTGCAGGCCGGTGACCTTGAGCAAGGCGGGCGCTTCTGCCGCTGGCGCGGCCAAGGATGCGCTCATGCCGCCGTCCCCAGGTAGGCGCTGATGACTTGCGGGTTTTTTTGCACCTCAAGAGGCGCGCCTTCGGCAATCGTTTTGCCGTAGTCGAGCACCGTGACGCGGTCGCACAGGCCCATCACCAGCTTGACGTCATGCTCGATCAGCAGCACGGCGCGGCCATCGCGGCGGATGCGGTCGATCAGTTCGCGCAGCTGCACTTTCTCGGTGGCGTTCATGCCGGCGGCGGGTTCGTCCAGCGCCAGCAGCTTGGGTTCGGTAGCGAGCGCGCGGGCAATTTCCAGGCGGCGCTGGTCGCCATAGCTTAAGGAGCGGGCTTTGGCATCGCTGTGTTTTTCGATGCCCACATACACGAGCAGCTCCTGCGCGCGCTGCGCGATGGCGGCTTCTTCCTGGACAAACGCGGCCGTGCGGAAAATCGCGCCAAGCAGGCCCGAGCGTGTGCGCACATGGCGGCCGACCATGACGTTTTCCAGCACGCTCATGTCGGCAAACAGGCGGATGTTCTGAAACGTGCGGGCAATGCCGGCACGGGCAATGTCGTGAACGGCTTTGGGACGGTAGGCCTTGCCGGCCAATTCAAAGCGGCCGCTGTCGGCGGTGTACAGGCCCGTGATGACGTTGAAGAAGGTGGTTTTGCCTGCGCCGTTGGGGCCGATCAAGCCGTAGATCTGGCCGGGCAGCACCGTCATGCCGACATCGCTCAAAGCCTGCACGCCGCCAAAGCGCTTGGAGATACCGCTGACATTGAGCACAGCGGGCACGGCGGGCACGGCGGCCTGCGCTGGCGTGTCCGCGGCGGCGGGTTTGTCGGCCGCCCACTCACTCATGCGCCGCGCCCGCCTTGCCAAACCACTTTTGCCAGAAGGACGGCCCGTGCGAGCGCCGGGGCCACAAGCCTTGCGGGCGCAGCAGCATGATGCCTATCATGGCCAGCGCGATCAACAATTGCCGCAAGATCGAGGCATCGAGCCGCCCGCCGGTGAGCCCTTGCAGCGGCCCGGCCACATAGCGCAACACCTCGGGCAGCGCGGCCAGCAAAATCGCGCCCACAATGACGCCGGGCAAATGGCCCAGGCCGCCCAGCACCACCATCGCCACGATCATCACCGACTCCATCAAGCTGAACGACTCGGGCGAGACAAAGCCCTGGAACGCGCCAAACAGCGCGCCGCTGACGCCGCCAAACGTCGCGCCCATGCCAAACGCCAGCAGCTTGAGGTTGCGGGTGTTGATGCCCATGGC
>JBJXED010000040.1:0-3717 GCA_046155225.1 Burkholderiaceae bacterium | reverse complement strand
CAGGGGCTGACGCAGCCATAGCGTTGGCAATGCGCTTAGCGCACCACTTCCAGCAGCCGGTCCAGCCCGCCCGCGTTGACAGCCACCATGGCTTGCCCCCGCACCGCAGGCTTGGCGCAGTAGGCCACGGACAAGCCTCCGGCTGCTTTGCACAGGTCCATCATCGGCAAGTCATTCGCACCGTCGCCCATGGCGATGGCCTGTGCAGGGGTGGTGCCGAGCTGGGCGCAGGTCTCAAGCAGCATCTTGCGTTTTTCTTCGCCGTCGCAAATGTCGCCCCAGGTTTGCGCCAGCACGCGGCCCGTGAGCACGCCGCCTTCAATCTCCAGCAGGTTGGAGCGGCTGTAGTCCAGCCCCAGCCGGGCCACGATGCGGTCGGTAAAAAACGTAAAGCCGCCCGACACCAGCAGGGTTTTCAGGCCCGCGGCCTGGCAGGCTTTGACCAAAGCCTCTGCGCCTGGACTCAGTTGCAGGCGCTGGTCATAGACCTGCTGCAAGGCACTGGCAGGCACGCCGCGCAGCAGCGCCACGCGGCGGCGCAGGCTGTCCTTGAAGTCTTTGATCTCGCCGCGCATGGTGGCCTCGGTAATGGCGGCTACCTCGGCTTTTTTGCCCACCGCAGCCGCAATTTCGTCAATGCACTCGATGTTGATCAGCGTCGAATCCATGTCAAAGGCGATGAGTTTGAAGTCAGCCAGGCGCAAGGGCGGTGTGAAGCCTTGGACGATCAGGCCAGGGGAGATTTCTTGGGCTTGAGTCATGTGGTTTCGTTGGCTAGCCAGTTTTCCAGTTTCAGCCCCGGCACGCGGGCAAATTCGGCATCGGCGCTGACCAGGGTCGCCTCCAGCGCCAGCGCATGGGCGGCGATCAGCGCGTCGTTGGGGCCAATGGGTTGGCCAACTGATTCAAGCTGCGCTCTGAGGCTGGCATAGTGAGTAACAACGGTCTGATCTAGCGGCAACACCACAACGCTTGCCAATTGAAACGCCAGTGCTGCTTGCAATCGGTTTGAGGGGCGTTTTTGCAAGCCAAATGACAACTCGCAGTGCACCACGATGCTGGTGCACAGTTGCGGCAATGCGGGGCTGGCCATGCATAGCTGAGCGCGCTTGGCCACGATGCCATCAGGATTGGCCATCATGTGGCTGATCATGTTGGTGTCGAGCAGGTAGCGAAGCACGAGGCTTTGCTGAGTCATAGGATGATGTCATCCAGCGGCAGCAAGCCTTCGTCTACGTCAGGAAATTCGTCTTCACATGGGCCAAGTTTCCGAATTTCTTCAAGCGCCCAAAGGAGCGCCGCTGCAGTGCCTTTTTCTGGCACTTTGGGCGCTACCGATTCAATAATCAGCCGGTTGCCTTCCCGCCGCATCAGCGCGTCTTTGCCGGGCAGCTCGAACTCTTTGGGAATGCGCACCGCTTGGTTAGCGCCATTTCTGAAGAGTTTTACCTCTCTAGCGGGCGTATTTACAGCGTATACCGCTATGTTTTCTGAAGCGATGTGGGCGGAATTTGTCATGGCCTAACTCCTTTTGAGCCAAAGTGATGGTGCTTGGCTCGCAGTATATGCTTTGGCCTATGCTGTTGCAATATGCGCAGTGGTTCACACACTGCTGGCTTCCAAAACCTTGGGCTGCCCCAATAGCCGCAGCACCTCACGCACCTGCTGCGCCCGGTCTTTGGGTTCTTTCAGCTCACGCTCAATCCGCAGCTTCTCATTGCCGGCCAGCTTGATGTGCTTGTTCTTCTGAATCAGCTCGATGATGCGAATCTGCTCAATCGGCGGATCCTTTTTGAACGTGATGGTGATCACATTGGGCGCGGCATCGACCTTGACCACGCCATACGGCTTGGCCAGCACCCGCAGGCGGTGCACGTCGATCAGCGTTTGCGCCTGTGCTGGCAGTTTACCGAAACGGTCGACGATTTCTTCCAGCAGTGCGTCGATCTGGTCGGTGGTTTTGGCGCTGGCGAGCTTCTTATAGAAACTCAGGCGAAGGTGCACATCGCCGCAGTAACTGTCCGGCAGCAGCGCTGGGGCATGCAGGTTGATTTCGGTGGTGACGGAAAGCGGTGCCAGCAAATCCGGCTCGCGGCCCGCCTTGAGTGAGCGTACAGCTTCTGACAGCATTTCGTTGTAGAGTTGAAAGCCAATCTCCAGCATGTTGCCGCTCTGGTTTTCGCCCAGCACTTCGCCCGCCCCGCGAATTTCCAGGTCGTGCATAGCCAAATAAAAGCCGCTGCCGAGCTCTTCCATTTGCTGAATCGCATCCAGCCGCTGCTGGGCTTGTTTGGTCAGGCTTTCGGTGTCGGGCACCATCAAATACGCGTAGGCTTGGTGGTGGCTGCGGCCCACGCGGCCTCTGAGTTGGTGCAACTGCGCCAGGCCAAATTTGTCGGCGCGGCTAATGACGATGGTATTGGCCGTGGGCACATCAATGCCGGTCTCGATGATGGTGGAGCACAGCAGCAGGTTGTAGCGCTGTGCCACAAAGTCGCGCATTACCCGCTCCAGCTCGCGCTCGGGCATTTGACCGTGGGCCACGGCAATGCGCGCCTCGGGCAGCAGCTCGGCCAGGCGCTGGCAGCGGTTTTGAATGGTCTCGACCTCGTTGTGCAAAAAGTACACCTGCCCGCCGCGCTTGAGCTCACGCAGCACGGCTTCACGGATGACGCCGTGGCCTTCGTTACGTACAAAGGTTTTGATAGCAAGCCGCCGTTGCGGGGCGGTGGCTATGACGCTTAAATCACGCAAACCTTCCAGAGCCATGCCCAAGGTACGCGGAATCGGCGTGGCGGTGAGCGTGAGCACATCGACCTCGGCGCGCAGCGCCTTCATGGCCTCTTTATGCCGCACGCCAAAGCGGTGTTCTTCGTCAATGATGAGCAGTCCCAAATCTTTGAATTTGGTCGATTCGCTGAGCAATTTATGCGTGCCCACCACGATATCCACACCGCCATCCGCTATTCCTTTAATAGCGGCGGTAATTTCCTTGCCGGAGCGAAAGCGCGAGACTTCGGCCACTTGCACCGGCCAGCGGGCAAAGCGGTCTTTCAGCGTCTGGTAATGCTGCTCGGCCAGCAAGGTGGTGGGGGCCAAAAAAGCCACTTGTTTGCCGCCCGTGATGGCAATAAAAGCGGCGCGCAAGGCCACCTCGGTTTTGCCAAAACCCACGTCGCCGCAGACCAGCCGGTCCATCGGCCGCGGGGAGATCATGTCTTGAATCACGGCATGGATGGCGGCGCGCTGGTCGGGGGTTTCTTCAAAGCCAAAGTCGTTGGCAAAGGTTTCGTAATCGTTTGGCGAGTAGCGGAACGGGTGGCCTTGGCGCGCGGCGCGCCGGGCGTAGATATTCAGCAGTTCGGCAGCGGTATCGCGCACTTGCTCGGCGGCTTTGCGCTTGGCCTTTTCCCACTGGCCGGAGCCGAGTTTGTGCAGCGGTGCTTCGTCAGCCGATACGCCGGTGTAGCGGCCAATGTGGTGCAGTTGCGAGACCGGGACGTAAAGCGTGGCTTTGTCAGCGTATTCGAGGTGCAAGAACTCTTGCTGGGCTGGGCTGCCATCCGAGTTTTTCTCGCCCAGATCAAGGTTTACCAGCCCCCGGTAACGGCCAATGCCGTGGGCGCTGTGCACCACCGGGTCGCCAATATTCAGCTCGCTGAGGTCTTTGATCAGCGCTTCAACATCGCTGACCTGCTCTTGCTTGCGGCGGCGGCG
>JBJXED010000039.1:0-75452 GCA_046155225.1 Burkholderiaceae bacterium | reverse complement strand
CACCCCAACTACCGCGAAGTGTGTTTCGTGGACTTGTCGAACAACTTCAAGTTCGTCACCCGCTCCTGCGTCAGTACCAAAGAAATGACCAAGATGGACGACGGCCGCGAGCTTCCTCTGTACAAGTTGGACACCTCGAGCGAGTCACACCCTTTTTATACCGGCACGCAAAAAACCGTCGACAACATGGGCGGGCGCGTGGAAAAATTCCGTAATCGCTTTGGCAAGACGACCGCCAAGTAAGCAGCAAGTACGGCAAGAAAGCAGCACGGAATTCCGCGCTGCTTTTTTTTCGCCTGTTGATGACATGGCATAGTTCCAGTTGCCGCCCAATTCATCGACGCGATAGCACCTTGCACTTATTTTTGTGATCCACGCCAATCCAGCCATCGTTGCTCAAAGCGCTGTCCGGCGCTTGCCACGCGCAGGTTTGATCACACTTTGTCTTGTCTATGTGCTGTCGGGCTTCATTGGCCGCTCGCCATGGGGCAATGCTGACATCACGGCCTTCGGCTATATGCTGGAGTTGGCCTATCCTAGCCATGCCAATTTAGATTTATGGCTGCAGCCCAGTGCATTTGGACTTGCTCCAGAATCACCCGCCTTGTTGCCTTACTGGCTCGGTGCATGGGCCATTGCGTTGGGGGAAGGTTTTCTCCGCCCAGACGTGGCTGTACAGCTGCCCTTCATGGGCTTGTTGGCGCTGACGCTTTGCACCACTTGGTATGCGGTATACCAGCTCGCACGCAGCCCGCAAGCGCAACCGGTTGCTTTTGCATTTGGCGGTGAGGCCAACCCCATAGACTATGCACGTGCAGTGGCAGATGGCGGCATGCTGGCATTGCTTGCCTGTCTTGGCTTGGCTTTGCTGTCGCATGAAACCACGCCTGCATCGGCCCAGTTATGCTTTGTTTCGCTTTGCTACTACGGCTTTTCTGCACTGGCCTATCGCTCCGTACTGCCTGTAGCAGCACTGGGATTCGGCATGGTCGGGTTGGCACTTAGCGGGGCCCCGACACTGGCGGCGCTACTGGCTGTAGGCGGCTGCGCAGCGTGTGCACGGTCTTCAGCCTGGGCGCTGCCGCGCAATCGCCTGTTTAGTTTGTCTGCAGCAGCAGCCATGAGCTTGCTGGCTTGCGCTTTGTCGTGGTGGCTGGATTTGTGGCGATGGCAATTGACCCTTCCGCCGGCCACTTGGCTAGAAGCCAGGCGCTTCGCTAGGTTATTGCTATGGTTTACTTGGCCAGCCTGGCCTTTGGCCTTGTGGACGCTATGGCGGTGGCGGCATTTACTGAGCGCTCGCGCGATGCCATTGCATTTGACATTGCCCCTTTGGTTTGCGGCGTGCTGCACAGTCACAGCGCTGCTGTCTGCTGGATCGGATCGTTCGCTGTTGTTGGCCTTGCCGGCATTGGCCAGTTTGGCCGCTTTTGCCCTGCCCACTCTCAAACGCAGTATGTCGGCTTTGATTGATTGGTTTACTTTGCTTTTTTTCAGTGGCTGCGCCTTGTGCATCTGGGTGGTATGGATCGCCATGCAAACCGGCATACCGCGAGCGCCAGCAGCCAATGTCGCCAAACTGGCACCCGGTTTTGAGCCTGGTTTTTCCTTGGCCACATTCTGCGCAGCTGTGCTGGCCACCTTGGCTTGGTCGTGGCTCGTCAGGTGGCGCATCCGCCGAAACCCGGCGGTGATCTGGAAAAGCCTGGTGTTGCCTGCTTCCGGCGCGGTACTAAGCTGGTTTTTGTTGATGAGTTTGTGGCTGCCTCTGCTTGACTATGCCCGCAGCTACAAAGTGTTTGTGTCAAGGGTGACGCGTGAAACCAACGACTCCCCCTGCCTGCAAGTACTAGGGCTGACCCGCGCGCAAATGACTGCACTGCGGTATCACGGAAATATTCAATTGACAGAAGCTGGCCGCACGCAAAATACCTGTACTTGGTTGCTCGTTTCGGCCTCATCGCTAACTGCGCAAGACCCACAGGTGGACTTGTCTAGTTGGCGCATGCATTGGCAAAGTAAGCCGCGAAAAGCCACGGCCAACAAGGACGACGTTATTTTGCTGAAAAAGTGATCATTGCCGTGTGTGCGGAAAGGCGATTGCAAAAAACACAAGGTCGCCGTTGCAGTAAAGCTAGATTGATAGCGGCACGGGCAGGAAATACGCTGGCTACAGGTCAATAAGGCATTAAAAACAGCAGAATATGCGCGTAAAAGTGCTTTTTGCGCTTCTGAGGGGCGGCTGGCCGGATAGCCGAGGCTTATGGCATTTGAGCTTGCCATGTATGCTGTTTGAATTTGAATTCTTCCAAGCTCTGATGACTAAGCAACTCGCCGCACTGACTGCCCAGACTCCAGCGGTTGAAATGGCGTATTGCTGGTACCGGCGACCAGCCTAATTGCCGGGAAAAGTATCCGGAACTGTGAACCTTTGCCCACCGCACTTTCAACCAAAAGCTCTGCGCCGTGGCGTTGAACCACGTGCTTGACAATAGCCAAGCCCAACCCTGTACCGCCAGTTTCCCGAGAGCGGCTGTTGTCCACCCGGTAGAACCGTTCCGTCAATCTATTGATATGTTCGGGCGCAATTCCGGGACCTGAATCAGTTACCGAGAACACTGCCCGCCCGTCGCTTAAAGCTTCCCATTTCACTGCAATCTCCCCGCCTGGCGCGGTATACCTGACTGCATTGCTCACTAAATTAGACATTGCACTGAGCAACTCGTTGTAGTTGCCCGCCAAGTCCCCCAAGTACGCGGGATTTGCCAGAGTTTCGAATTTGAAGTGGTGTTTTTTCGCAAGGTTTTGCGTAAGCAAGTCCGACAAAGCCCGGCCCTCTTGCTCGCATTGTGTCAGCAGGGCGTGAATAGAGGCGCGGTCGTTCAAACTGGGCAACGGACTGCCTTCGAGCTTGGACAAGGTCAATAAATCGCTCACCAGGGTCTGCATCCGCGAAGCTTGTTGCTGCATCAGTCCTAAGTAGCGCAAGCGTTCGTCTTGATGCAAAGGCAGGTTTTGAAGTGTTTCCACAAAGCCTGAAAGTACCGTAAGTGGCGTGCGTATTTCGTGGGAAACATTGGCAACAAAATCCCGCCGCATCGCTTCGGCCTGCTCCACTGCGGTGACATCCCTGGACAGCAACAGCCTTCGACCTTCACCATAGGGATGCAGGTGTACCGCAAGTTTGACGGGCCGGGCAGGCGTGCTGTCCCGTGCCTGGATCACGACCTCGCTGGAATAGTCGTCGTCGTTGTAGTACGCCAAGAAAGCGGGATCACGGACCAAATTTCCAATGAGTTGCAATAAGTCACGCTGTGCATCAAAGCCAAATTGCGCTGCCGCCGTTTGATTGCACCACTCAATGCGCCCATTCGAATCCAGCAACACCACACCATTGGGTGAGGCCTGTATTGCAGCTAAAAACTCATGTAGGCGTGCTTGGCTGTCAAGAATTTGAATCTCGCGCGACTTGAGCAAGCGGCGAAAACGTTTGCTAAGCTCGCCCCAGAGACCAAAAAGCGGCGGCGGGTTGGTGGGCTCGTCGCGCTTAATCCACTCCAGCAAACGCCAGCCTGAATAAGAATCTGCGAAGAACCACAACACACAAACCAGCAAGACACCCAGCAAAGCACCAAGCCAGTTATACGCAACCCATCCAGACAAAATGGCCAGTAAGCACGAACTGAAATAAACAACAAACCGCCATCTCATAAAGACACGCCCCGCATCCATGCCGCCGTACAAGCACCGATAGGTGCAGGGGAAGAATAATTGTCAGACCTGTACGGCAATTTGCGGCTGGGCAGTCAATCGGTAGCCAGCACCCCTGACGGTTTCAACCATCGTACCAGCCGCGCCCAGAGCTTCGCGCAAGCGCTTGACATGAACATCCACGGTTCGCTCTTCAATGAAGACATGGTCTCCCCACACCTTGTCCAAAAGCTGCGACCGGCTATGAACCCGCTCTGGGTGCTTCATCAGGTAATGCAGCAACTTGAATTCGGTAGGCCCAATTTTGAGTATCTGACCTTGGTAATTGACGCGGTGCGTTGCCGCATCCAGCACAAGGCTGCTGATAGTCACCGTGTCATTAACCTGTTCTGGTGCGCGCCTGCGCAGTACTGCCCGGATACGCGCAAGCAACTCTTGTGTTGAAAACGGTTTAGTGATGTAGTCATCAGCACCCGCATCAAGCCCAGCGACCTTGTCTGGCTCATCACCGCGTGCGGTCAACATCAAAATAGGAATCGCTTTTGTACGCAATTCAGAACGCCATTTTCTGGCCAATACCAAGCCGCTTTGTCCGGGCAACATCCAGTCAAGCAAAATAATATCGGGCAAAACGGCATCCAGTTCGCGCTGGGCAGATTCTCCGTCCTCGGCCCAAACAGGTTGAAAACCATTGTGCCGAAGATTCACAGCCACCAACTCAGCGATGGCGGGCTCATCTTCAACGATGAGTATGCGGGGTTGACTTTTCATTTGAGGATAGGTAGTCAGCGAACGGCAGACTCAATCTGGTCCATCGTAGTGTGACGCACATCGGCACCTTTGACGATGTAGATGATAAGTTCTGCAATATTTTTAGCATGATCTCCAATACGCTCAATCGCTTTGGCTAGGAACAGCAGGTCCAAGCTCGGAGAAATCGTACGCGGGTCTTCCATCATGTAGGTGATGAGTTTGCGCACAAAACCATCAAACTCACGGTCAATCATGTCGTCCTCTTTGAGGATGGTGACTGCCGCTTCCGTATCCAGCCTGGCAAATGCATCCAGCGCTTTGCGCAACAAACTCGACGCCATATCCGCAGCAACTCGAAGGTCTGTCGTGGGCAAAGAACGCGCGGAACCACTGCTGATAATCGATTTAACCATCCTGGCAATTTTTTCGGCTTCGTCACCCACCCGCTCAAGATTAGCGGTTGTCTTGGAGATCGCAATCAGCAACCGCAAGTCCACTGCTGTAGGTTGACGGCGCCCAATGATTGATGACAAATCGCGATCAATCTCAATCTCCATGGCGTTCACCTGGAACTCGGTTTGGGATACCTGGTTCGCAACCTCAACACTGAACTGTGACAACGCATAAATCGCATGGCGAATTTGTGATTCCACCAAGCCCCCTAACTCCATCAACCGCAAGGTGACGGCATTAAGTTCGCTGTCAAATTGTGACGAGATATGTTTGTCAGGCATGGCGCACCATTAACCGAAACGACCGGTAATGTAGTCTTCTGTTTCCTTGCGCGTGGGCTTGAAGAACATTTGCTCTGTTTCGCCAAACTCCATCAAATCACCCAAATACATATAGGCGGTGTAATCACTGCAACGCGCTGCTTGTTGCATGTTGTGGGTCACTATGATGACGGTGTAATCGTTCTTCAGTTCGGCAATCAACTCTTCAATTTTTGCGGTGGAGATAGGGTCCAGCGCCGAACATGGCTCATCAAGGAGGAGCACCTCAGGCTTGATGGCAATGCCACGTGCAATGCACAGGCGTTGCTGCTGACCGCCTGAAAGCCCGGAGCCGCTTTGATCCAGCTTGTCTTTGACTTCGCCCCAAAGAGCCGCTTTGCGGAGCGCCCACTCAACGCGGTCATCCATATCGGAAGCACTCAAGTTTTCAAACAACTTGACGCCAAAAGCAATGTTGTCGCGGATCGACATCGGAAATGGTGTCGGCTTCTGGAATACCATGCCGACCTTGGCCCGAATCAAGGCAACATCTCGCTTGGTCGTCAGCAGATTTTCACCATCAAGAATAATTTTTCCCTCAGCACGTTGCTCTGGATAGAGTGCATACATACGGTTGAATACGCGCAGCAAAGTTGACTTACCGCAGCCTGAGGGACCGATAAAGGCAGTGACTTTTTTCTCGGGAATTTCTAAATTAATCGACTTCAAAGCATGAAATTTACCGTAATAAAAATTCAAATCACGGACAGAGATTTTCGACTTCAGATTGTTAGCGACAGCACTCATGGCAGACCTTTTTTAAATTGATGTGTGATGTGATTTGGTAGGCCGGATCAATGCTTCTGCTGCGTAAGCAAGCGGGCCAATATATTGAGGGCCAACACCGCCACCGTAATCAAGAAAACACCAGCCCAAGCAAGCTGCTGCCAGTTTTCATACGGACTCAGAGCAAATTTAAATATCGTAACGGGCAAACTGGCCATCGGCTCGCTCAAATTGCTTGTCCAGAATTGGTTACTCAGCGCCGTAAACAGCAATGGAGCTGTCTCTCCTGATACGCGTGCAACCGCCAGCAAAATCCCTGTAATAACACCAGCCCGGGCGGATTTCAATGTGATGCTCAAGATAACTTTCCACTTGGGCGCGCCCAATGCATAGGCGGCCTCACGCAAAGCAGACGGAATTAATTGCAACATACCCTCTGTGGTGCGAACAACTACCGGTATGACGAGCAAGGCCAGCGCCAATACACCCGCCCAGCCCGAAAACGATTTATAGCGAGAAACCACTACCGCATAAATAAACAAGCCCACCACAATAGAGGGTGCCGACAACAAGATGTCATTCACGTAACGCGTAACGTTGGCAAGCCAACTCTTGGTCTCGTATTCCGCCAAATAAATGCCGGCCATCATGCCAATGGGTGTGCCGACAAAAGTTGCGAGCAAAACCATCACAAACGAGCCGAATATGGCATTGGCCAATCCACCTTCTTCATTCGGCGGTGGCGTCATTTGAGTGAAAAGCGTCAGGGACAGGCCAGAGATACCGAGCCGGAGCGTTTCCCACAAAATCCACATCAGCCAGAACAAACCAAAAGCCATGGCTCCCAGCGATAAAACAATGGCGATTTGGTTGGTCAACTTTCTCTGGTTGAACTTTTGAAGTCTTGTATCTTTCAAAACGGCGCTCATGACGATGTTCCCTCGTTTTTAGCCAGCTTGGCGAGCAATACCTTCGACAGAATAAGCACAATGAAGGTGATGAAAAACAGAATCAAGCCTAAATAAATCAGTGAGGCTTGGTGCAAACCGGGTGCTGCTTCGGCAAATTCATTTGCCAGCGCCGAAGTAATGCTGTTTGCCGCCTGAAACAGGCTAAGGGAGTCCAATTGGTTGAAATTGCCAATCACAAAGGTGACCGCCATAGTTTCACCCAGTGCGCGTCCCAAACCTAGCATGATGCCGCCAATGACGCCAGCCTTGGTATATGGCAAAACCACCCTGGAAACTACTTCCCAGGTAGTAGCACCCAAGCCGTAAGCCGACTCTTTCAACAAAGCCGGGGTAACTTCAAACACATCGCGCATCACGGAAGCTATGAATGGGATGATCATGATGGCCAAAATAATGCCAGCTGATAAAAGTCCAATGCCGACGGGCGGACCGCTCACCAAAGCACCCAAAAACGGCACTCCGTCAAAGGCAGCTTGCAAGGGTGCTTGAACATACTTGCCAAGAATTGGGCCAAAAACCAGCAAACCCCACATACCGTACACAATTGACGGGATTGCGGCCAATAACTCAATGGCTGTGCCCAAGGGTCGTTTAAGCCAAGGCGGAGAAAGTTCGGTCAAAAACAGGGCAATACCGAAACTGATGGGTACTGCAATCAACACGGCAATCAGCGATGTCGCGATCGTGCCGTAAATCATCACCAACCCGCCAAACTCTAACTGGACGGGGTCCCAGACAGTACTTGTCAGAAAGCCCAAACCATATTTGGATATGGCAGGCCAAGCGCCAATGACCAGCGAAATCAAAATGGCTACCAGCAAAGCCATGGTCAAAACTGCCGCTGACTTTGCCAAAAAACCGAACACGATGTCAGCCGTTTGGCCTGAACTGCGTGCATCGGGCGGTGGACTGGATGCAACCCGTGCGCGAGTCTTGTTCACTTTGGGCAGAGGTGATTTGCTTGCAGGTAAGGTGCTGGACACTTTTATTAGCCTTTTATAAACCGACAATACCGCCAGATTGCTCTGACGGCATTGCCTATTTTGGATTTCCAGGAACTAGGAAACAGCTGGCTAGTTATTTAAGAGCAACTGGTTTACCGGACGCGTCTTTAATCTCACCCCAAGCTTTTTCAATAACCGTTTTGACGACGGCAGGCATGGGCACATACTCGAGCGAACCAGCGGTTGCATCGCCGTTTTTATAGGCCCAGTCAAAGAATTTCAAAGCCTGAGTTGCTTGTTCGGGCTTGGTTTGAACCTTGTGCATCATGATGAAAGTAGCGCCAGTGATGGGCCAAGACTCATTACCAGGCTGATTCGTCAGAATTTGGTAGAAGCTTTTGGTCCACTCGGCACCTGCGGCTGCGGCTTTGAATGTCAGGTCATCGGGTGATACATAAACGCCGGCCAGATTTTGAAGTTGTGTATATGTCAGTTTATTTTGTTTGACGTACGCATACTCCAAATAGCCAATTGAGTTGGGCAAACGGCTAACGAATGCCGCCACACCCTCGTTGCCTTTACCGCCTGCGCCTACTGGCCAATTGATCGCCGTGCCTTCGCCAGCACGTGTTTTCCATTCGGCATTGACCTTGCTCAGGTAGTTGGTGAAGATGAACGTGGTGCCCGAACCGTCAGCGCGGCGAACGGGAGAAATCGCCGCATCAGGCAAGGGCAGTGTAGGGTTCAAAGCCTTGATGGCAGGATCGGTCCAGCGGGTAATCTTGCCCAGGTAAATATCGCCCAAGACCTGGCCCGTCAACTTCATTTGGCCCGGTGCAATCCCGCGAACATTGATAACTGGCACAACGCCCCCGATAACTGTTGGGAACTGAATAAGGCCGCGCTTTGCCAGATCATCGTCTTTCAAGGGTGCATCAGAAGCGCCGAAATCGACTGTTTTGTTGGTGATCTGGGTAATACCGGCTCCAGAGCCGACGGATTGGTAATTCACCCGCACACCGGTGGCCTTGTTGTAATCAGAAGCCCATTTGGAGTACAGCGGTGCAGGAAAGCTAGCACCGGCACCGGTCACCTCTTGCGCTGTCGCAGTCACAGCAAACACAGCCAAACCCAAAGCAGCAAATTTCACGTTCAGTTTCATCTAAGGTACCTCGTAAGTGATTGAATAAACGATTGCACTGTAAGCGTCATATATGACGATAACGTGACATTTAAAAACCAAAACCTGTTGTAATTCATGGTCTTACGTACGGCAACTCGATGTTTTGGCCGCGAATGTCATGGTTCGGTCATAAATTAAACTTAACCTTCTGTGGTCTTTAACCTAGGAGATTTAGACCATGATCAAACGTAAATTCTTGTTGGCCGTAGCGGCTGCCGCTGTTATGGCCGGTTGCGCTTCTGGCCCCACCACCGTCACCGTGGCAGAAACCATTGCAGCCACCCCCAATTTGAGCACTTTGAACACTTTGGTTGGCAAAGCTGGCCTGACCGATACGCTCAAAGGTACGGGCCCATTCACAGTTTTCGCACCGTCTAATGAAGCATTTGCCAAAGTCGATGCCAAGACCATGGATGCACTGGGCAAAGACCCTGCCATGCTGGCTTCGGTGCTCAAGTTCCATGTGGTGCCAGCCAGCGTGATGGCCGCGGCCGTCAAAAACGGCAAGGTGAAATCAGTGCATGGTGCCGATGTTGAACTCTCCAAAGCCGGTGATTTTGTGACGATTGAGGACGGTCTGGTGACCAAAGCCGACATCGTCGCCACCAACGGTGTAATTCATGTCATTGATTCTGTTTTGATGCCGCCAAAACCCAGGAAATAAGGCCTCATGGGCTGACAGGCCCACCGCGCTGAATTTTTTGCTGCGGCCCCTGCTTTTTGTAGTGGGGGCCGCAGCGCATTTGAGCTATCACTAGCATCTCTCGCCAAGCCCTTTGTCCTTTGTTTTTTCAAGGCCTGCATATCTGATGCGCTTCCTGCCTGAGTGCTATGCTGATTCCAGCACCACCATTGAACATCCCATGCAAAACGGAACGCGCCTAGCGGCTGTCGATTTAGGCTCGAACAGCTTTCGCCTTGAAATTGGCCGCCTGGAGTACGGGCAAATTCACCGAACAGAGTATTTGAAGGAAACCGTGCGCCAGGGCAATGGGCTGGACAGCGAGCGCAATTTAACGCCCCTGGCCATGCAGCGAGGCTGGGACTGCTTAGCGCGTTTTGGCGAACGCCTCAGCGGCTTTGACCCCCAGCAAATTCGCGCAGTAGCGACGCAAACCCTGCGCGAGGCGCGCAACCGGGACGAATTTTTGGTCGGCGCCCACCACGCCCTGGGTTTTCCAATCGATATCATCTCGGGCCGTGAAGAAGCCCGCCTGATCTACCAAGGCGTAGCGCGTTTTTTGCCGCAATCCGCCGAGCGCCGGCTGGTGGTGGATATCGGCGGGCGTTCAACCGAGCTGATTCTGGGTACCGGTTTGCAGCCTCACGTGACCGAGTCCTACCGGGTCGGCAGCGTGGCGTGGTCGATGAAGTATTTCGCCGACGGCATCTTCACGCCTAGCGCCTTTCAAATTGCCGAAGTGGCCGCCAAAGCGGTGCTGGACGAAGCCTTGGACGCGTACCGCCGAAGTGCCTGGGAGGTGGCCTACGGCTCCTCGGGCACGGTGGGTGCAGTGTGCGATGTGCTCACGGCCGCAGGCTGGCCAGCGGGCTTGGTCAACCGCGAGGGGCTGGATTGGCTGCTCGACAAGCTCATCAAAGCGCAAAGCGCCGACCGTGTGCGGCTGGACGCCCTGCGCGACGACCGGCGCGCTGTCCTGGGCGGCGGCGTGAGTGTGCTGCGCGCCATTTTTGACTTGCTCGAAATTGAGCAAATGCATGCGGCCGAAGGCGCGCTGCGCCATGGCGTGCTGTACGACCTGCTTGACCGCGAACAAGACCAAACCGACCACCGCTCGGCCAGTGTGGAGCGCCTGGCACGCAAGTTTGACGTAGACACCAAGCATGCCACGCGTGTGGGCTCGGTCGCCAACCAGTTGTTTTCCCAAATTCAGCCACCTGGGGCTGCAGCCGAGTTGCCGCAGTATCAGCGCAAGCTCGAATGGGCTGCCCGGCTGCACGAAATCGGCACTCATGTCTCGCACAGTGACTACCACAAGCACGGTGCTTACATCTTGGAGCACGCCGACGTTCCCGGCTTTGCCCTGCCCGAGTTGCACCGGCTGAGCCAACTGGTGCTGGGCCACCGCGGCAAGCTGCGCAAGCTTGAGGTGGATTTCGACGACGAGGTGTTTGTCCACCAACTCATGGCCTTGCGCCTGGCGGTGATTTTTTGCCATGCCCGGCGCGAGCCTGATTTGACCGGCATCAACTTGCGCTCTGAGTCCAACAACACCCACGAAATCAATTTGACCTGCCGTACCGGCTGGGCCGAATTATTTCCGCAATCGGCACATTTGCTGCGGCAGGAGGTGCAGGCATGGCAAAAGACCAGCTGGCGACTGGTGTTGTCGGGCTGCTGAACTCGCCCGATTGACAGCCCGCCCCCTTGAACCTCCTGCAGCAAGGGCTTGCACAAGCCTCTGCAAAAGAAGTAAACTGTATAAACCGTTTACAAAGGAGATTCCCATGGTAACTTCAGCTGCAACCAAAAACGCTAAGCCATCCAAACCTGCGACCGCTGCCGCAGTACCAAACAAAGTAGCTTCAACCAAAAAGACCGCCGCAACCCGCAGCACCAGCGCGTCACTCGCCAAACCGGCTGCCCAGCCGTCTGTTGCCAAAACAGTGGCAAAAAGCACTCCTGCGAAACTGGAAAAATCGAAAAAACCGAAACTGGTGCGTGACAGCTTCACCATTCCAAAGGCCGAATACGCCGTTCTGGAGCAACTCAAAGAACGGGCAGCAAAACTGGCCCACCCGGTCAAGAAAAGCGAAACCCTGCGTGCGGGCATCAAAGCCCTGGCAGCCATGTCGGACACGGCGTTTTTGGCCTCGCTGAAAGCCGTGCCGACCATCAAAACCGGTCGGCCTAGCGCCGCAGCAGCGGTCCACTAAAGGCTTCGTCTCCGCCCTGCCTGGCCATGCCGCGACAGGGTCAGGCAATGCCTAAAAAGCGCTTTTCTAGGTAATTTTTAAGTAAAAATGGCCTCTAGCCAAAGTAAATACTGCCTATAGCGCTATCAATTTTGAAAACCGGAAGTTAGGCTATTCCGCCGCTTGGCTATAAAAATTCAGGTGACTGCACGGTAATCACCACCGTTTGGTTTTCGCCGTCACGGTCCCGGCTGCGCAGCCACCACACCACGCCTTTTTTAACCGGGAAGTCCGCCTCGGCCAAGTTGAGCAAACGCGCAATGGCTTGGCCGATTGTTGGCTGGTGACCTACCACCAGCACGGCGCTTCGGCTGTCGGGCCATTGCGCCAGCTCCAGCAGTTGATCGACCGTTGCGTCGGGCGCAATCTCTGGCCGGAGTTTGTATTTGCGACCCAGCGTGATCACGGTCTGCTCGGTGCGGCGCGCCGGGCTGGCCACAATCCGCGCACCCTCGGGCAGCTGCCGATCCAGCCAGATGGCCATTCTGGCGGCTTGTTTTTCACCGCGCACAGTGAGCGAACGCTCCATATCAATGCAGCCTTCGGCCCACTCCTCGGCTTCGGCATGGCGCCACAGGATCAAATCCATGTCGAGTCCATGGGGGAAGCAGGTACAACGCCGTAGCGCTTCATCAGCGCAGCCTGCGCGCTGTAGCCGCTTGGCTTTTGCATGCCGCTGACGGTGGCATAGGTGCCATCGGGCTGCAGCGTCCAAGCATCCAGGCCGTCATGCAAATAAGGCACCAGACATTCGTCAACGATGCGGCGTTTGAGTGTCTCGTCGGTCACTGGCCAGGCCAGCTCTATGCGGCGTAGCATGTTTCGGCTCATCCAGTCGGCGCTGGACAAATAGACGCTTTCCTTGTTGCCCGTGCTGAAATAAAAGATTCGCGAGTGCTCCAGAAAACGCCCGACGATGGAGCGGACGGCAATGTTTTGCGTCACACCCGCAAGCTGGGCCGGCAAAATGCAGGCACCGCGCACGATCAAATCAATCTTTACGCCACCCTGGCCCGCATCGATCAGCGCGCGCACCAGCGCTTCGTCGGTCAAGGCGTTCATTTTGGCGACGATGCGGGCTGGCTTGCCCGCGCGGGCAGTCTCTGCCAGTTGCGCAATTTTCTCGATCAAGCGGCTGTGCAAGTCGAACGGCGCGACCCACAGCCGGTTCAGCTTGGGCAAGCGGCCTTGGCTGGCCAGGTGAACAAAAACCTGCTCCACGTCCGAGGTGAGCGCCGGGTCGGCCGTCAGATGGCTCAGGTCGGTGTACAGGCGCGCGGTGCGCGGGTTGTAATTGCCAGTGGACAAATGGGCATAGCGCACAAAGTGCTTGCCTTCTTTGCGGGTGACCAGCAGCATTTTGGCGTGCGTCTTCAGCCCCACCACGCCGTAGACCACTTGCGCGCCAATCGACTCCAGCGCCTCGGCCCAGTTGATATTGGCCTCTTCATCAAAACGGGCCTTGAGCTCGACCACCACCATCACTTCCTTGCCGCGGCGCACGGCTTCGCGCAGCAGTTCCATCAAGGCCGAATCGGCACCGGTGCGATAAATGGTTTGCTTGATGGCAAAAACCTTCGGGTCGTGCACGGCCTCGCGCAAAAAAGCCAGGACACCGTCAAAACTCTCGAACGGCTGATGAATCAGCACATCACCTTGTTTGAGCTTTTCAAAAAAAGATTGGCCTTGTGTCAATTGCTTGGGATAAGACGCCTTGTAATTCGGGAAGCTCAAGGCGGGTTCGTCGACCAGGTCAATCAGCTGCGTCAAGCGCGCCAGATTCACCGGCCCCGCCACCCGGTACAAAGCCAGCTCGGGCAGCTCAAATTGCTTAAGCAGAAAATTCACCAGGTAGTCTGAACAACCCGCCGAGACCTCGAGCCGCACGGCCTGGCCGTAATGGCGGTGCTGCAAGCCTTGGCGCAAGGCGGTGCGCAAGTTTTGTACGTCGTCTTCATCTACCGCCAAATCCGAATGGCGCGTCACCCGGAATTGTGAAAATTGCCCCACTTGGCGGCCCGGGAACAAGTCAACCAGGTGCGCGCGAATCACGCTGGAGAGAGACACAAAGACAGTTTGATCTCCCGAAACCTTGGCCGGCAAGCGGATCAAGCGCGGCAAAACCCGGGGTACTTTGACAATCGCGATGTCGTTCTCGCGACCAAAAGCATCCTGCCCGCCCAAGTGCACCACAAAATTGAGCGACTTGTTCGCCACTTGCGGAAATGGATGCGCCGGATCCAAACCCACCGGTATAAGCAAGGGTTTCACCTCGCGCTCAAAGTACTCTGCCACCCAGCGCAGTTGGGCCGGGCTGCGCTCACTGTGCGCCACGATGCGGATACCGTGGCGGGCAAAGGTCGGCAGAAGTTCGTCGTTGTAGAGCGCGTATTGGCTCTCTACCAGCGCGTGCGCCGTGCGCGACAAGGCCTGTAAGGTAGCCAGGTTGTAGAGACCCTTGTCATCCGGATTTTGCTGCGCCGAGAGGTGCGGTTCGGCGCGGACCTCAAAAAACTCGTCGAGGTTGGCTGACACGATGCACAAGTAGCGCAGGCGTTCGAGCAGCGGTACGCTGGGACGCCGCGCTAACTCAAGCACGCGGTGGTTGAAAATCAGAATGCTGTGGTCGCGGTCCAGAAACGGAAAGGGCGTCAGCGCGTCCGGAGGTACAAGTAACTGCGGCGGGGCAGCAAGTTCGGACATTAGAAAATCAGAGCAGTTGTTGAAGGGGCGCAAGTCCAACACAGCTCAAACGGCCTTCAAGGCATGAGCGGATTGGAGATGGCCTGTAGATTAGCATGGGCGCCGCCCTTCTTGGCCGGGACCAGGTGATCCAGAAAAACCCGGCTGGCGTGCGCCCAGGTGAAGTCCATGGCCCGGGCCCGGGCCTCATGCCGGGGTACGGTAAGCGCGCTGTACGTAGCTTGCAGCAAATCCGTGTGCATCACACCGCCGTGGCTGGCCAGCGGGTCGGCCGATCCGGGCTTGCCCAGCACTTCCAGAGGGCCGTCAACCGGGTAGGCCGCCACCGGTGTGCCGCACGCCATGGCTTCCAGCATGACCAAGCCAAAAGTCTCTGACCGGCTTGGAAATACAAAAACATCGGCCGCCGAAAACAGCTTGGCAATTTCGCTGCGGCTCAAAATGCCGATCCATTTGATATGCGGGAAACGCTGTTTCAAGTCGGCCTCCAGCGGACCGACGCCGCAGACCACTTTGGTGCCAGGCAAGTCCAGGTTGAGGTAGGCCTCGATATTTTTCTCATACGACAGCCTTCCGACAAAGAGTGACACCGGGCGCGACAACACGCCCAGTGGCTCATACACCCGCGGCTCACTTTGGTATTCAAACAGATGCGTGTCAACGCCATGCGTCCACTCGCGCAGATTGATAAAACCGCGTTCCTTGAGCATCTGCAAAATACCCAAGGTAGGCACCATGACGCCCGACGAAGGCCGGTGAAAATACCGGAACAGGGCATAGCTCCACGACAAAGGAATTTTCAGCGCGGCATGCAAGATGTCAGGAAATTTGGTGTGGAACGCCGTGGTGAAGGCCAGCTTGTTTTTCTGGCAATAACTGCGCGCGGCCCAACCCAGCGGGCCTTCGGTGGCTATGTGGATGGCCTCTGGTTGAAACTCATCCAGCATGCGCGTCAACGCTTTTTTCGGACGCACCGCCAAATCAATGCCAGCGTAGCCTGGGCAAGGCCTGGTCTTGAACTGACTTGGCTGAATAACTTCAATCTGATGCCCGAGCTGTGTCAGATCCCTGACGAGTTCAACCAGGGTCGTGACGACACCATTGACTTGCGGACGCCATGCGTCAGTGACCAAAGCGATTTTCATGCGGGGACCATTTTTTGTTCTATTCGTTGGCTGGTGGTTTCAAGGTGGGCTGCCCATTCGAGCAGTTCAAGGCGGCCGTCAAAGTGTTCGACCAGTGCCGTGCGGCTCTCCACCCAGTCACCGTCGTTGCAGTACAGCACGCCGTTGATGTCGCGGATTTCGGCGCGGTGGATATGGCCGCACACCACCCCTTGGTGGCCGCGCTTTCGGGCTTCATTGGCAACCGCCACTTCAAAGTCAGTCACGTAATTCAGCGCCATCTTGACTTTTTGTTTCAGATACGCCGAAAGCGACCAATAGGGCAGGCCCAAGCGGCCACGCAAATTGTTAAGGTGGCGGTTGACCTTCAACGTGAATTCGTACGCGTTGTCACCCAAATAGGCCAGCCATTTTGCGCACTGGATCACACCGTCAAAATAATCGCCGTGTATGACCCATAATTTGCGGCCATCGGCCGTGGTGTGAACCGCTTCCTCGACCACTTCGATGCCGCCGAACTGATGGCCCAAAAATCCGCGCGCAAATTCATCATGGTTGCCAGGCACATAGATCACGGTGCAGCCTTTGCGGGCGCGACGAAGCAGCTTTTGCACCACGTCGTTGTGCGTTTGCGGCCAAAACCATTTGCGGCGGAGCTGCCAACCATCAACGATGTCCCCAACCAGATACAAATAATCACTGGGATGGGTTTTGAGAAAGTCCAGCAGCGCTACCGCCTGACATCCGGGCGTGCCTAGATGCAGATCGGAAATAAACACCGTGCGAAAACGCTTGCCCTCACCGTCCTCGTCATTGGCATGGTGATCATCACCTAGCGCCGCGGCAACGCTACCGGTGCTGATGTCAGCCTTCAGGCCTGAAGTCAATGCGTCGAAGGCTGTGCGCATCATGCCCCTTGCAACTTCTGGCTTTGAAAATGCTTTTTATAGCGCGGCGGCAAGTCGGCAATGCGCATCAACATAGGCAGATCCGCTGTATTGAAATCAGGGTCCCATGCCGGCGGCCCCAGCACCTTGGCACCCAAACGCAAATAGCCTTTGATCAACGCAGGCGGCTCCACTTCCAGAAGATCGCTGTAGCGGTCCACTGGCAAAGGCAAGCGCGGCAGGACATGGTATTCAATGGCTGACAAATGGGTTTTGCTCAGTTGGTGCCAGATACTCGCAGCTGCATGCCCACCACTGACGCCGTTGTGCTGCATTGGAATGCTGGCGCAGCCAATCATGATGTCGAGTTGGTTGCGCGTCATGAATTCGCACAGCGCGCCCCACAGCGCCATGATGACACCGCCGTGGCGGTGGTCGTGGTGCACACAACTGCGCCCCAACTCGACCATACGCGAGCGTATTGCGCGCAGCCGGGTTAAGTCAAATTCGGTGTCGCTGTAAGTACTGCCAACGCGCTTGGCCTGAGCTGGTGTGAGGACGCGGTAGGTACCAATAACCTCGTGCGTCATTTCATCACGCACCAACAAATGCTCACAGTAATCGTCAAACAAGTCAATGTCATAGCCCGCCATGGGGCTGGACAGGCGCGCACCCATTTCGGTGGCGAAAACGTCAAACCTCAGTCGTTGCGCTTCACGAACTTCGTCCAGATGCTGGGCCCACGTGACCTGAATGCCACGTGCACTTTTTGAAACGACAGGCGCATCGATGTGGTGGCCGCTTTGATGAAGTGACCCCCTTGGCATGGCTGCCGGAGAAAGAGGAAACGTCGGGTTAGGCAGTTCTTTCATTTTTTACTCCTGGCTCGTTGAATTCAATAGTTGGTTGTTGCGCTTGAGAATTGGGTATTAGGTCCCAACCACACCGCCATCTTTGCGGCGAATAACCACCGTCGCCGAGCGGGGCCTGCCGCCAGCAGGGCCTTCGGGCCAATGGCTGATGCTCTGCGGGTTGTCGGGGTTGCCGCGCTCGCTGGCGGTTTCACCAGGATGCTGAATGTTGATGAACAAGGATTTGCGGTCTGGCGTGAACACCACACCAGTCACTTCACAACCTGCGGGGCCTGTCATGAAGCGTTTGGTCTGCCCGGTTTGTGGGTCAGCGCACAGCATCATGTTGTTGCCGGTATTTTTATAAGCGCCTTTGCCCAAGGCCGAGGTGGAAATATCGGTCTGAATCCACAGCATGCCGCTGGCGTCAAACTGCAAACCATCGGGGCTGCCGTAGATATCGCCTTTGATCGTGCCCTTATGCTCTGCTTTCTCGGCATCGGGGTCACCCGCCAACGCAAAGTGCATCCAGCGAAACTCCATGGCCGCCGCATCCGCAGCTGCACTAACGCCTTCGCGCCAGCGAATAATGTGGCCCATGATGTTGTCGGCGCGCGGATTGGCGTCATCTACGGCTTGCCTGCCCGGCTGCCCGCGCTGACTGTTATTGGTCAGCGTGACGTACACCTCCCCAGATTGCGGGTGCACGGCAATCCACTCGGGCCGGTCCATCTTGGTTGCGCCCACCGCATCTGCCGCTTGGCGGCAACGGATCAGCACCTCGGCCTGGCTGGCGAACCCGGCCTGCGCCGTCAAGCCGCCCTGGCCCTGCACCAAAGGCAACCAAGTGCCATAGCCTTTGCTGTCAAAACGCGCCACGTATAAAGTGCCGTTGTCGAGCAACTGCGGGTTGGCCTTCAGACCGCCGGGTTTGACCTTGTCCCTGCTGATAAATTTGTAGATGTACTCAAACCGCTCATCATCACCCATGTAGACCACCGCCCTGCCGTCTTTGCTCAGCACGGTGGTGGCACCTTCGTGTTTGAAGCGTCCCAGGGCCGTCCGCTTGACGGGCACTTGAGCGGCATCCATAGGGTCAATTTCCACCACCCAGCCGAACCGGTTGGGTTCATTGGGCGTTTTTTGCACATCAAATCGCGCATCAAACTCATGCCAGCGGTATCCGGCACCCGACGCGCGCAAGCCGTAGCGGCGCTCATCTTCACTCGGCTTGGCTGCGGCAGAAAACACGCCGTTCCAGTTTTCTTCACAGGTCAGGTAGGTGCCCCAGGGCGTTTGGCCAGCGCCGCAGTTATTGATCGTGCCAAGCACGCGCTGACCCGTTGGGTCATCGGCGGTTTGCAGCAGGGCATGCCCGGCAGCGGGGCCGGCCATCTGCATCGGCGTAACCGCGGTAATGCGTCTGGCGTATTTGGAATTCATCACCACTTGCCATTGGGGCTGATTCGTAGCTTGCACCACTTCAATCACACTCACGCCATGAGCCGCCTGTGATTTTTTGACTTTCTCAGCAGTCCAGGTTTTCATGCCGTCGGTATGCAGCAAACCATCGTCGGTGTACTCGTGGTTGATAGCCAGCAGCCCGTGGCGCGTGCTTTTACCCAATGAGAAAAACTCGATGCCGTCGTGGTGCATCCCGGCTTGCAGGGTTTGCTCTTGCCAGGTGTTAGAAGCATCGGTTTTAAAAGTCGGGACATTCCCGGAAATACCCGTCGCATCGCCCCAGCGGTACAGCACCTGCGCTTCATATTCAGGCGGCACCACCAACGTATCTGCTTTGCCAATGGGCACAGCGGTAAAGCCCAGCGGTTTGCTTCGGCGGGTCTCGGCGGCCAGGCCGTGCGAGCCCATCAGCAACGCGACGGCCCCTGCGCTGGCCTTGAGGACATGCCTGCGGCCGACATCCACGTCATGGATGCAAGGGTTCTCGGCGAAGTTCACACCTTCGTCGGAGTCTTGGTGAGCGGCGAAACCTTGGCCCATGAATGTTGCTTTGCAGTCCTGTAATTCTTAACAGCGGAGTCTGAAAGCTTGCAGTGACGTGATTATGTCTTTTCGATTGCATATTTATGACATTAATCCCGTTTTGATGTTCTTTTGAAAAGCTTATGAACGATCGCTTGCTTTCAATTTAATATTTCAATAACATTTGAATTATGGAAATGATTGACACCGAAGAAACGCAAGTTTTAAAGTCCCTGACCGCACTGGCGCAAGTGCATCGCCTGCGGGTGTTTCGTTTGCTGGTAGTGGCCGGCAAAGCAGGTCTGACGGCCGGCGGAATTGCCGAAAAACTGGGTATATCGCCCAGCGCCTTGTCGTTCCACCTCAAAGAACTGCTCTACACCTGCCTCGTCACCAACGAATCGCGTGGGCGAAACGTGGTCTACCGGGCCAATTTTGAACACATGAACAGCCTGGTGGCCTACCTCAGTGAGCATTGCTGCGAAGGCCAAAGCTGCGAATTGACCGAATTTGTCCCCTGCACTGAGTCTTCTCTCTAATCCAACCGTCCCAAGGAGCCGCCATGACTGAAAACCAACACCCCCTCATCAATGTCTTGTTTTTATGCACCCACAATTCGGCGCGCAGCATTCTGGCCGAAGCCTTGCTGAACAAAATCGGCCGAGGCAAATACCGCGCCTACTCGGCCGGCAGCCACCCGCGCGACCACCAGCAGCCCAACCCGCTGGCGCTGGCGGCGCTGGAGCATGCCGGCATCCCGACCGAAGGCTTGCGCAGCAAAAGCTGGGACGAATTTGCGCTCTCGGATGCGCCGCAGATGGACCTGGTGATCACCGTCTGTGACAACGCCGCGGGCGAGGTCTGCCCGCACTGGCCGGGCCAGCCCGCCACTGCGCACTGGGGCTACGCCGACCCCAGCGAGGTGATGGGCAGCGAGGAAGTGCGCCACGACGCCTTTCGCAGGACGCTGCACGAAATTGGCCTGCGGCTGGAGATCATGGTGAACCTGCCGCTGGCGAAAATGGACAAAATACGGTTGCAAACCGAGGCCCGCGCCCTGGCCAGCTCCGCCACCACCCCCGAAGCCACTGCCGCGTGAGCGCGCCGCACTACTCGCTGCCGCAGCAAGCGCTGGCCGAAGGGGTGGGCACTGCCGGACTGCTGTGCGCGGTGATCGGCTCGGGCATCATGGCCGAGCAGCTCTCGGGCGGCAATACCGGCCTGGCGCTGCTGGCCAATACCCTGGTGACAGTGTTTGCGCTGTATGTGCTGATCGAGGTGCTGGGACCGGTCAGTGGCGCACACTTCAACCCGCTGGTGACGCTGGTTTTGGCACTAAATCAGGCTCCAGCCAAGGCAAATACTGCCAGCACAGCAATCATTTTCATAGCGGCGCAGTTGCTCGGTGCCGTCTGCGGGGCGTGGCTGGCGCATGCCATGTTCGGTCTGGACATGCTCCAGTGGAGCAGCAAAGTGCGCGGCGGCTGGTTGGCCAGCGGCGAGTTCAGCGGCTGGGGCCAGTGGATTGCCGAGGCGGTGGCCACGGGCGGGCTGCTGTTTGTGATTTTGCGCAGCGCTGCGCAGGGTGTGCATGCAAAAGCCAGCGCGCTGGTGGCCTGCTATATCGGCGCGGCCTACTGGTTCACCGCCAGCACCAGCTTTGCCAACCCTGCCGCCGTGCTGGGGCGCATGCTGTCGGACAGCTTTGCCGGGATAGCACCGGCCAGCGCGCCGGGCTTTGTGCTGGCGCAATGCGTCGGCGCGGCGCTGGGTGTGGCACTGGCCAGGGCGCTGAAGCCGCAATAGGAAACTTTTACTGCAGTTGCAGATTTGCGCTTTTCTTCATGAACCCACCTCTTTCCGACCGCTTGCGCCAGCTTCCCGCGCCGCACGACCTGCCCGCGCTGCGCCAAGCCTTTGCACCGCCTGCGCCCGCCGCTGGCTTACCCGACCTGCTGGCCCACCCGCCGCGCATTTTGCTGCTATACGGCTCGCTGCGGCCGCGCTCGTTCTCACGGCTGGCCACCGAAGAAGCCGCGCGCCTGCTGATCTACTTTGGCTGCGACGTGCGGATTTTTGACCCCAGCGATCTGCCGCTGCCCGGCCTGACACCCCTTGATGACCACCCCGCGGTGCACGCATTGCGCGAGCACGCCCTGTGGTCGGAAGGCCAGGTCTGGTGCAGCCCCGAGCGGCATGGCGCCGTAACGGCCGTGATGAAGGCGCAAATTGACCACTTGCCGCTGGAACTCGGCGGGCTGCGCCCGACGCAGGGCCGCACTCTGGCGGTGATGCAAGTCAGCGGCGGCTCGCAATCATTCAACGCGGTCAACGGCTTGCGCCTCTTGGGCCGCTGGATGCGCATGTTCACCATCCCCAACCAGTCGAGCGTGGCCATGGCCTACCAGGAGTTTGACGACGCCGGGCGCATGCGCCCCAGCGCCTACTACGACCGCATTGTGGATGTGATGCAGGAGCTGGTGCGCATCACCGTGCTGCTGCGGCCGCACGCCGGGCTGCTGACCGAACGCTATTCAGAGCAGCTCGGAGCCGAAAAAAAGCAGGTCCTGCTCCCTGACACGCCGCGCTGACCGCGTCTGGCGTTATGCTGGCTTCATGCATCTGCCAGCCCTATGACCCGCACTACCCACCCCGAACGCCACCGCAGCGACCGCATTGGCTGGCTGCGTGCCTCCGTGTTGGGTGCCAACGACGGCATTGTGTCGACTGCCAGTTTGCTGGTGGGCGTGGCCGCAGCGCACGCCAGTGCTGACAGCGTGCTGGTCACCGGCATTGCCGCGTTGGTAGCAGGGGCTATGTCGATGGCGGCAGGCGAATATGTTTCAGTGCATTCGCAAGCCGACACCGAGCGTGCCGATTTGGCGCGTGAACGCGCCGAGCTGCATGCCGACCCTGCGGCCGAGCAGCGTGAGCTGGCCGCCATCTATGTCAGTCGCGGATTAACGCCCGCCCTGGCGAAGCAAGTGGCCGAGCAACTGATGCAGCACGACGCCATCGGTGCGCATGCACGCGACGAACTGGGCATCTCAGCGGCTTTCAGCGCGAGACCGGTTCAAGCTGCGCTGGCCTCGGCCGCCAGCTTTGCCGTGGGCGCAGCGCTGCCGCTGGCAGTGGCTTGGTTGGCACCCGCGCAGGCGCTGCTGTTCTGGGTAGCCGGGTTGTCGCTTATTTTCCTGGCGCTGTTGGGGGCTCTGGCGGCGCGTGCCGGTGGCGCAGGAATGTGGCGCGGTGCTGGCCGCGTGAGCTTTTGGGGTGCCCTTGCAATGGTGGTGACGGCGGGTGTCGGCAGCTTGTTTGGTGCCGTTGTTTGAGCACAGTCCAGCGCGCCTGGCTGATGCCGAAATACGGGGAATGACCTTGACCTCACCCAGAGGCATCTTGCCTGCCAAAAGCTTGGGAGGGGCCTAGAAACGCTCGAAATCGACTTTTCTGCGCATTTTTGATGCCAAATTGACCTCTAGCCAAGGTATTTATTGCCAGTCCCGCTATAAGTTTTGAGTTGCTCAGGCGCGATTCATTACTCAGCGCAAACCTCACGGCAACCCAAACTCAGGGCAGCCATTTCTGCAAAAACTGCGCCTGCCCCATGGCGGGGTCCAGCTGGTAGGCGGCAAAGCCCAGGCGCTGGTACAAGCCCAGCGCGCGGTGATTGCTGCCCAGCACTTCGAGCGTGAGCTTGCACGCACCGCGCTCGCGGGCCATTTGCTCTACCCGCAGCAGCATCTGCTGCGCCACGCCCTGCCCCCGGTGGCTGGGCAACACCACCACATCGTGCACGTTGACCAGCGGCCTGGCGGCAAAGGTGGAAAAGCCTTCAAAGCAATTGACCAAGCCCACCGCAGCTGAATCGGCATCAAAACCGGCACTTGAATCGGTGTCAAAGGCCAGCACACTGAAAGCCTGCGGACGCTGCGCCAAACCGGCCACTACATGCGCCTTGGCATAGTCTGACAAAGGTTGGCCACCGCCAGCCGGGTCTAGTGCATAGGCACTGAGCAAGGCAACCAGCGCCTGCGAGTGGCGAGCGTTGGCGTAATCGGCGCGAACGAGTTGGATGCCCATGGCCAGCGCGCGCCTCTCGAATCAGAGCGCCTGCACCACGTCCGCCAGCATTTGCGCGCTGGCCTGGGCTTGCAAGGCATCGCGCGCCTCGACCATTACGCGCAGCACCGGCTCGGTGCCGCTGGCGCGAATCAGGACGCGGCCTGCCCCCGCCAGCGCGGCTTCAGCCTCCAGCACGGCTTGCACCAGCCGTGCATCGGCTTGCAGGTGTTTGCTGTTCTGGCCGGGCTTGAGGCGCACATTGATCAAGGTTTGCGGAAACAGCGTCACGTCATCGAGCAGCGCCGCCAGCGTCTGCCCGCTGCGCTGGGTGGCTTGCAGCACTTGCAGCGCGCTGATCAGGCCGTCACCGGTGGTGTGCTTGTCCAGCGCGAGCAAATGGCCCGAGCCCTCGCCGCCGAGCAGCCAGCCGCGTTGTTCCAGCGCTTCCAGCACGTAACGGTCGCCGACCGCAGAACGCACCAGTTCGACGCCCCGCGCACGCACCGCCAGTTCCACCGCCATGTTGGTCATGAGCGTGCCGACCACGCCAGGCACGGACTCGCCGCGCGCCAGCCGCTCGGACAGCATCAGGTACAGCAACTCGTCACCGTTGTAGAGACGGCCCTGCGCATCGACAATTTGCACCCGGTCGGCGTCACCGTCGAGCGCAATGCCGTAGTCGGCGCGCTGCTCGGCCACTTTCTGGACCAACGCCTGCGGGTGCGTGGCGCCCACGCCGTCGTTGATGTTGAAGCCGTCGGGCGCGCAGCCCATGGAAATGACCTCGGCACCGAGTTCGTGAAATACCTTGGGGGCAATCTGGTAGGCCGCCCCGTGCGCACCATCCACCACGATGCGCAGGCCCTTGAGCGTGAGGTCATTGGAAAACGTGCTCTTGCAAAACTCGATGTAGCGTCCCGCCGCGTCTTCCAGGCGTCGGCTTTTGCCGACATGGGCCGAGTCGGCCCAGGTGGGGGGAATCTCCAGCGCGGCCTCGACATCAAGCTCCCAGGCGTCGCTGAGTTTGGTGCCTGCCGCGCTGAAGAATTTAATGCCGTTGTCGGCATACGGGTTGTGGCTGGCGCTTATGACCACGCCCAGGCTGGCGCGCAAAGCCCGCGTCAGGTACGCCACGCCGGGGGTGGGAAGAGGCCCCAGCAAAATCACATCGACACCTGCCGAGTTGAAGCCCGACTCCAGCGCCGACTCGAGCATATAGCCGGAAATGCGCGTGTCTTTGCCAATCAGCACGACCGGCCGCGCCTCTGCTTTCTTCAGCACGCGGCCCACGGCGTGCGCCAGCATCATCACAAAATCAGGCACGATGGGGTGCTGGCCTACGGTGCCGCGAATGCCATCGGTGCCAAAGTATTTTCTGGTCATGGGATGTTTTTCATTGTTTTTTTAACGGCCCGACGCTACCGGGAATGTTGCGCTGTGGTCTGTGCGGTAGCGGCTAGACCTGCGCCGCATTTTGCATGGCTTGCCAGACCTTGAGCACCTGCAGCGTCTCGCGCACATCATGCACCCGCAGCACGCGCGCGCCACGCTCAACCGCCAGCAGCGCGGCCGCGACACTGGGCACCATGCGGTCATTGGCAGCCAGTGCCGCCGCGCTGGACAGCGAGGGGTTGATGGCCGCCGCCAGCGAGGACTTGCGTGACCAGCCCAGCAGCAGGGGGTGGCCCAGTGTCAGCAGCTGCGTTTGGTGCGCCAGCAGCGCAAAGTTCTGCACCATGGTTTTGCCGAACCCAATGCCCGGATCGAGGCAAATTCTTGAAGAGTCGACCCCTAGCCCTTTTATATATTGCACCTGTTGCTTCAAAAATAAGAGCACTTGCGGCACGGCATCGCCTGTCATCGGCAGCGTTTGCATGGTTTGCGGGTCGCGGTGCATGTGCATCAGGCACACGCCGCAACTCGGGTGGGCGGCGACCAGCGCGGCCGCACCCGGCTGGCGCAACGCCCAGATGTCGTTGATGACATCGGCACCGGCATCCAAGGCCGCCTGCATGACCTGCGGCTTGTAGGTGTCCACCGAGATCGGCACGCCCAGCTTGACAGCCTCTTGCAGCACGGGCAAAAGCCGCGCCAACTCTTCTTCCTGCGGCAGCGGCAATGCACCGGGGCGCGAGGACTCGGCCCCGAGGTCGAGCATGTCGGCACCGTCATGCACCAAGCGCTCGCATTGCCGCATTGCCGCTGCAATGCCGCCGCCGGGCTGGTAGTAGTCGCCGCCGTCGGAAAAAGAATCGGGCGTAAGGTTGACGATGCCCATCACGCGCGGCTGGGTCAGGTCAATACGGTAATGGGTGGTTTGCCAGAACACGGTGAGCGTCACTCTCGCCAAAGAAAACGGGGCATGAAGGCCCCGTTTGTAAACCTATACCCCAGTGAACTCAAGCCGGTGTGGTCGCGGGCTCAGGCTGTACCACGCGACCGCCTCCACTGCCGCCGCCGCCGCTGGGCGTGCGCGGCGTCCAGTCTTTCGGCGGACGCGGCTCTTTGCCGGCCATGATGTCGTCAATCTGGTCGCTGTCAATGGTTTCCCACTCCAGCAGCGCCTTGGCCATGGCATGCATTTTGTCGGCGTTGTCTTCAATCAGCTTGCGCGCCAGGGCGTATTGCTGGTCGATGATGCGGCGTATTTCCAGATCCACTTTTTGCATGGTCTGCTCGCTCATGTTGGTGGTTTTGGTCACCGAACGGCCCAGGAAAACCTCGCCTTCGTTGTCGGCATAGACCATGGGGCCCAGCGCCTCGCTCATGCCGTAGCGCATCACCATGTCGCGTGCCAATTGGGTAGCACGCTCAAAGTCATTGCTGGCACCGGTGGTCATTTGCTTCATGAAAACTTCTTCGGCAATGCGGCCGCCAAACAGCATGCTGATCTGGCTGAGCATGAACTCGCTGTCATAGCTGTAGCGGTCGGCAGCGGGCAGGCTCATGGTGACGCCAAGGGCCCGGCCCCGCGGAATCACGGTGACTTTGTGCACTGGGTCGCACTTGGGCAGCAGCTTGCCAAGCAAGGCGTGGCCTGACTCGTGGTAGGCCGTGTTGCGGCGCTCTTCTTCGGGCATGACCATGCTCTTGCGCTCGGGACCCATCAGGATTTTGTCTTTGGCTTTTTCAAAGTCCTGCATCTCGACCACGCGGGCATTGCGGCGCGCGGCCATGAGCGCGGCTTCATTGCACAGGTTGGCCAGATCGGCACCGCTCATGCCGGGCGTGCCGCGGGCAATGATGCCGGGGTTGACGTCCTGGCCAATCGGCACTTTGCGCATGTGCACATTCAAAATTTGCTCGCGGCCACGGATGTCAGGCAAGGTGACGTACACCTGACGGTCGAAGCGACCGGGACGCAAGAGGGCAGCGTCCAAAATGTCAGGGCGGTTGGTGGCCGCCACGACGATCACGCCGAGGTTGGTTTCAAAACCGTCCATCTCGACCAGCATCTGGTTCAAGGTCTGCTCGCGCTCGTCATTGCCGCCGCCGAGGCCGGCACCGCGCTGACGGCCGACCGCGTCAATCTCATCAATGAAGATGATGCAGGGCGCGTTTTTCTTGGCGTTTTCAAACATGTCGCGTACGCGGGCTGCGCCCACGCCGACAAACATTTCGACAAAATCCGAACCGCTGATGGAAAAGAACGGCACCTTCGCCTCACCGGCAATACCCTTGGCCAGCAAGGTCTTGCCCGTGCCGGGCGGGCCAACCAAAAGCAGGCCGCGCGGAATGCGCCCGCCGAGCTTTTGAAAGCGCTGCGGGTCTTTCAAAAAGTCCACCACTTCCTTGACTTCTTCTTTGGCTTCGTCGCAACCCGCCACATCGGCAAAGGTCACCTGATTGGTGTTTTCGTCCAGCATCCGCGCCTTGCTTTTGCCGAAGCTGAAGGCGCCGCCCTTGCCGCCGCCCTGCATCTGGCGCATGAAATAAATCCACACGCCAATCAGCAGCAGCATGGGGCCCCAACTGACAAGGATAGTGACCAGCAGTGAGCTTTCTTCACGTGGCTTGACGTCGAACTTGACGCCGTTGGCGATCAAGTCACCGACCAGGCCGCGGTCAAGGTAGGTTGCGGTCGTGCGGACCTTGCGGTCGTCGTTGGTCATCGCCACGATTTCGGTGCCGCCCTGGCCTTCTTGAATGGTGGCGCTCTTGATTCGGTTGCTGCGCACTTCCTCCAGAAAGTCGGAGTAGCCGAGGTAACCGGCAGAGGCAGAGTTACGCGTATCAAACTGTTTGAACACGGTGAACAGCACCATGGCAATCACGAGCCAGATGGCGACTTTGGAAAACCATTGATTGTTCAAGCTGTGCTCCGATTCAAGAACATGTCATAAAAAGACAACGCATTTTAGGGCTTGGCCGTGCCAAGGCGATCTTCGAAGGCTACCGCAGCCATAGCCGTCAAAGGGACAAAGCGTGAATTAACCTGCGTTTGCATCCGCAGCCTGTGGCGCTGCCGCGCTTTTCTGAAGACCAATTCCGACCAAAAATGTCTCAGAAGATTTCCCGCGTGAGGCCTTGGGTTTAAACGGCTTGACCAATTTGAACTGCGCCTTGAACGCTTTCACCAACGGAGCATACGCCCCGCCATGAAACACCTTGGCTACCAGCGCTCCTTCCAAGCTGAGGTGCTTTTGGCTGAACTCAAGGGCCAGTTCGACCAGATGCGCAATGCGCGCCGCATCGGCGGACTCAATACCCGACAGGTTGGGCGCCATGTCCGACACCACCACATCAACCCGCCGCCCCGCCAGCAGGGCTTCGAGTTGGTGCAACAGCGCCTCTTCACGAAAGTCACCCTGCAGGAATTGCACGCCTTCCACAGGCTCCATCGGCAGCAAGTCCAACGCAAAAATTTGGCCATTGAGTTCGCCAACCGCTGCGCCTTGCGGCGATAAACGACGCCGGAGGTACTGGCTCCATGCGCCGGGGGCACTGCCTAAATCCACCACCCAATGGCCGGGTTTGATAAGGCCCAGGGTTTCGTCGATTTCACTCAGCTTGTAGGCCGCACGCGAGCGAAAACCCTCTTTTTGCGCGAGCTTGACGTAGGTGTCGTTGACATGGTCGTTCAGCCAAGCCTTGTTGACTTTCTTGCTTTGCGTCTTGGTTTTCACAAGGGTTTTCTTTGCGGGACAGACCAGCCGTGCGGCGCATGCGCTGTTCCAAGCGGATTAATCTTCATCTTTTTGCCAATGCAGTAGGAACACGATAATACGCACATGCCTCTAATTCAACTCACCCCCGCCCAGCGCAAATCGCACCGCTCAGACGCCCATCACCTGGACCCTGTGGTCATGGTGGGCAGCGACGGCCTCACGCCTGCAGTCAAAAAAGAAACCGACGCCGCGCTGAGTGCACACGGCCTGATCAAAATCCGCGTGCTCGAAGGCGACCGCCCGGCGCGCGAACAGATGTTCCAGCAGCTCGCCCATGATCTGGCTGCAGCGCCCATTCAGCATATCGGCAAACTGCTGGTGCTGTGGCGGCCCATTCCTGCCAAGGAGAAAGTTCGGGATGAGGACCGCCAAAGCGGCCCGCGCGAATTCAAGGTGCTCAAGTACAGCACGCGCGGCGGCCAGCGGCCCGAAGTCAAAACCCTGCGCGTGCTGGGCAACCAGCGGCTCACGCCGGGCGGCAAGGTCAAGCGCGCCAAACCCAAGCAAACCAGCGTCAAGCGCTCACAACTCGGCTGAACCCTGCCCTGCGGGCTTGCCCCCAGCCAGCCGCCACAGCACCACACCGGTGCTGAGCCACTGCAAGGCGAACATGGCACTGCCCACGCCGTGCCAAAGCTTGATATCCGCGCCCAGAGCCCGCGCAGCCGTGATGCGCGACGCCACCCCAAACTCCAAAAGCAGCACCAGCAACAAGCCGATTACTACAAAAATAGTAGCGTCATGGGCATGTTCTTCGCTGGCTACAGCCTGATTTGACCTTAAAAGCAGCAATAACAGGCCGGCACAGCCGATTCCCAGCCAGGTTTGCGCGGTAAACAGCTTGGCCGCCAACGCCCCCGCCATGGCCGGCGTGGGCAAATGCACGAACAGCAGCGGCACCACCACCGCGCCCAAGGCCGTCAAACTGCCCCACCACAAGGCGGCAGCCAGCAACGGCACGCGGCGGCGCAGCAAATTGAGGAAGCGGGCAGGGTGTGAATTCATCTCAAACTGGCGCGGATTTGACGCTGCATTGCGTGCGGTGCAGCCCGGAGGTCGAGCAACGCGAAACAGTCTGCGGAGATTGGGCAAGTCTGGGTAGCGCTATCCCAGTTTGCCTGCTGACAACCGCTGGAGTGCAGTATTACGGAGCATTTTTAAAGAGCGTTTTAAAAAGATGATCAGGGGGGCGAACTTGGCAACCGCAGCTAAGAATTCTGGCGTAACGGCAATTGCGCTGGGAATGAACAAGCTCAATATCTGCTTCTTGACAAAACCATCATTCTCCAAGGTGCGAATCTCAACGCCGTCCATATCTGATTTTTTGACCGTGTTGACGGTAATTGTGTAGTGCCAAGAAATTTCTATTCTTCGATTTGTATAACCACGCCCACTGATTCCATCTGCCGACAAGCTAAGCCAGACGTGTTGCTTAGCATAGAAGTAACCAGCCACTGAAATAGAGGCCATCATGATCACAGTGTCGCGGCTTATGCCGTTAGGCAAAATAAAGTTCACCACGATCAAGATACCTAACGCGGTGACTGCCCATTTCCGGAAAGAGCGGTTAAGTTCAGTTATAGGTACTCGAAATTTGCACATGGGACAGCGGTCAAGACGGCGCATTGTGCTTGAGATGAAGCGCATAACCGAGTAGCAAGAAAACTATTGCGATAGGTGAGTTGCCCGCCTGCTTCACGAGAGAACTTGGCCTTCGGATGGAAACTGGCGCGACAGCAGTTCCTGGTCTGTGAGTAAGCGGCCTTGCCACACTTTGACTTGACTGGCTCCCGCACCAAGCGCCATTTCATGCAGAGTTCGAATCTCGATTTGCGTAAGGCCGCCTGCAGTATTGCCTTGCGGGTGCATCACGATTTCTGGCGCGAGTGTGAAGATACTTTGGCCACCGATGCGCTGAAGGAACGCCTTGAGAACTTGCTGCCCAAGCGTGAAGTCGGAAACCAGCGTGCGTGGGTGCGCGAATGGATTGACTATGTTGACTGGCTGGCCTGAGTGTAGGGCGCGTGCCTCAGCGCCCACCGCAATCAATTTACCTCTCGGTCCATCCGAGATTGCGATCTCCGGCACTTCCGATACGGCTTCGCCAGTTTTGGCGTTGCGCACCGTCAGGCGCTCTGGCGAAAGCTGAACGTACAAGACGTTGCTGAGATAGCGCAGCATGGCCGATGTCATGAAGGCTAAACGTAGCTGACGCGCATAATTTCGTAGCGCTTGATGCCCCCCGGCGCCACCACTTCGGCCACATCGCCTTCGTCTTTGCCAATCAGGGCGCGGGCAATCGGGCTAGAGATATTGACCAGGCCGAGCTTCAAATCGGCCTCGTCTTCGCCGACGATCTGGTAGGTGACTTTGTCGCCGGTGTCCTCGTCTTCCAGCTCCACCGTCGAGCCGAACACCACCTTGCCCTCGGCATGCAAAGCCGACGGGTCAATGATTTGTGCCATTGACAGTTTGCTCTCGATCTCCTGGATACGCCCTTCGATAAAGCCTTGCCGGTCTTTGGCGGCGTCGTATTCGGCGTTCTCACTCAGATCGCCCTGCGCGCGCGCCTCGGCAATCGCGTTAATGACCCAGGGGCGGTCTACGGTTTTGAGCTTGTGCAGCTCGGTTTTGAGCTTTTCCGCGCCGCGTTTGGTGATCGGTAAGGTGGTCATGTCGGTATCTCAAGGCAAGCCGCTGCGCGGCATAAAAAAGAAAACCGCCCAGCGCTGGGGCCGGGCGGGTGTGCTGACGGAATTATGCCGGGTCTGCCCACCTGCCAGCGGCGGTGGCCGCCACTCAGGCCACCAGCTGCGCGTGCATCTCCTGGACTGAAATCACGCCGAGCTGGTCGATGTATTGCATCCCCAGCGCCGCCGCTTCTGCACCCGCAATCGTGGTGTAGGTCGTCACCCGAGCGAGCAGCGCCGAGGTGCGGATAGCGCGCGAGTCCTTGATGGCATTGCGCCGCTCTTCCACGGTGTTGATAACGAGCGATATCTCGTCGTTCTTGATCATGTCCACCACATGCGGGCGGCCTTCGGTGACTTTGTTGACGCTCTCGCAAGCCAGGCCAGCGGCGTTGATGGCAGCGGCTGTGCCCTTGGTCGCTATCAAGCGAAAGCCCTGCGCCGACAACTGGCGTGCCACCTCAATGGCGCGTGGTTTGTCGGCGTTTTTCACAGTCAGAAATACCTTGCCTGCGGCGCTGCCGTCGGGCTTGAAGGGGCGCGGCAGCTTGGTACCAGCGCCGAGCTGGCTCTTGACAAACGCCTCTCCAAAGGTCTTGCCCACGCCCATGACCTCGCCCGTGGACTTCATCTCGGGGCCCAAAATCGTGTCCACACCCGGAAATTTGACAAACGGGAACACCGCCTCTTTGACGCTGAAATACGGCGGCGTCACTTCGGCCTGAATGCCCTGCGCATCGAGCGATTGGCCCACCATGCAGCGCGCCGCCACCTTGGCCAAGGGGATGCCGGTGGCCTTGCTCACATAGGGCACAGTGCGGCTGGCACGGGGGTTGACTTCGAGCACGTAAATGACATCCTGCACCGCGCCGCTGGCGTCCGGGAGTTGCTGAATGGCGAACTGCACATTCATCAGCCCGACCACTTGCAACGCACGCGCCATGGCCGCCGTCTGGCGCTTGAGTTCATCGATCGTTTCTTTCGACAACGAGTACGGCGGCAGCGAACAGGCCGAATCCCCGCTGTGCACGCCGGCTTGCTCGATATGCTCCATCACGCCGCCGATGAACACGCGCTGACCGTCGCAAATCGCATCGACATCACATTCAATCGCGTCGTTCAAAAAACGGTCGAGCAGCACCGGCGAGTCGTGGCTGACCTTCACGGCCTCGCGCATGTAGCGCTCCAGGTCGCGCTGCTCGTGCACGATCTCCATCGCGCGGCCGCCCAGCACATAACTGGGGCGCACCACCAGCGGGTAGCCCAGGGCGGCGGCTTTCTCCAGCGCCTCGGGCTCGGCGCGGGCGGTGGCGTTGGGCGGCTGGCGCAGGCCCAGCACATGCAGCAGTTTTTGAAAGCGCTCGCGGTCTTCGGCCGCGTCGATCATGTCGGGGCTGGTGCCGATGATGGGCACACCATTGGCTTCCAAATCCAGGGCGAGCTTGAGCGGTGTTTGTCCGCCGTACTGCACGATCACGCCCAGCGGTTTTTCCTTGTCAACAATCTCCAGCACGTCTTCCAGCGTGAGCGGCTCGAAGTAGAGGCGGTCTGAGGTGTCGTAGTCGGTCGAGACGGTTTCGGGGTTGCAGTTGACCATGATGGTCTCGTAGCCGTCTTCGCGCAGGGCCAGCGCGGCGTGGACACAGCAGTAGTCAAACTCAATGCCCTGGCCGATACGGTTGGGCCCGCCGCCGAGCACCATGATTTTTTTATTGCTGGTCGGCAGCGCCTCGCACTCTTCTTCGTAAGTGGAATACAGATAAGCAGTGTCGGTGGCAAATTCAGCCGCACAAGTGTCCACGCGCTTGAACACGGGACGCACATTGAACGCCAGCCGGGCTTGCCGCACGGCGGTGTCAGTGGTTTTAAGCTGACGGGCCAGGCGACGGTCCGAGAAACCCTTTTTCTTCAGCGCCAGCAAGGTCGGGCGGTCAAGACCCGCTAGCGTGTGGCGCTCAAGCTCCAGCTCAATCTTGACGATGTCTTCAATTTGAACCAGAAACCAGGGGTCGATTTTGGTCAGTGCATGCACTTCGGTCACCGACATGCCTTGGGCAAAGGCATCACCCACATACCAGATACGTTCGGGACCGGGCTCACCCAATTCTTTTTCAAGCACCTCGCGGTCCTGGGTTTTTTCGTTCAAACCGTCCACGCCGACTTCGAGGCCGCGCAAGGCTTTCTGGAACGACTCCTGAAAAGTGCGCCCAATCGCCATGACTTCGCCGACCGACTTCATTTGCGTCGTCAGGCGGGCGTCGGCAGTGGGGAATTTCTCGAAGGCAAAGCGCGGGATTTTGGTGACCACGTAGTCGATGCTGGGTTCAAAAGACGCGGGCGTGGCACCGCCAGTGATGTCGTTGCGCAGTTCATCGAGCGTGTAGCCCACTGCCAATTTCGCCGCCACCTTGGCGATCGGAAACCCGGTGGCCTTGGACGCCAAGGCTGAGGAGCGCGAGACGCGCGGGTTCATCTCGATGACCACCATGCGCCCGTCTGCCGGATTGATGGCAAATTGCACATTGCTGCCGCCGGTGTCCACGCCAATCTCGCGCAGCACCGCCAGACTGGCGTTGCGCAGGATTTGGTATTCCTTGTCGGTGAGCGTCTGCGCCGGGGCCACGGTGATCGAGTCGCCGGTGTGCACACCCATCGGGTCGAGGTTTTCGATGGAGCAAACGATGATGCAGTTGTCCGCTTTGTCACGCACCACCTCCATCTCAAACTCTTTCCAGCCCAAAAGCGACTCTTCAATCAGCAGTTCGCTGGTGGGTGAGGCCTCAATGCCGCGCTTGCAAATTACCTCGAACTCTTCAGGGTTGTAGGCAATGCCGCCGCCGGTGCCGCCCAGCGTGAAGCTGGGGCGGATCACGGTAGGAAAGCCGACGGTCTTTTGCACGGCCCAGGCTTCGTCCATCGAATGCGCAATGCCTGAGCGCGCCGAACCCAGACCGATTTTGGTCATGGCATCTTTGAACTTGAGGCGGTCTTCTGCCTTGTCAATCGCCTCGGGCGACGCGCCGATCAACTCGACCCCGTGTTTTTCCAGCACACCGTGACGCCACAAATCTAGCGCGCAATTGAGTGCCGTCTGGCCGCCCATGGTCGGCAAAATCGCGTCTGGCTTTTCCTTGGCGATGATTTTTTCAACCGTTTGCCAGGTAATGGGCTCGATGTAAGTCACATCGGCTGTGGCAGGGTCGGTCATGATGGTGGCGGGGTTGCTGTTGATCAAAATGACCTTGTAGCCCTCCTCGCGCAGGGCCTTGCAAGCCTGCACGCCCGAGTAGTCAAACTCGCAGGCTTGGCCAATGACGATCGGGCCCGCGCCGATGATCAGAATACTTTTTATGTCAGAACGCCTAGGCATTTTTGCTTTTCTCCATGAGTGCCGTAAAGCGGTCAAATAAAACCCCAATGTCCTGCGGCCCCGGACTCGCCTCGGGATGGCCCTGAAAGCAGAACGCGGGCTTGTCGGTGCGGGCCAATCCTTGCAAGGTGCCGTCAAACAAGCTCACATGCGTGGCGCGCAGATGGGCGGGCAGACTGGTTTCATCGACAGCAAAACCGTGGTTCTGGCTGGTGATGCTGACGCGGCCCGAATCCAAATCTTTGACCGGGTGGTTGGCACCGTGGTGACCAAACTTCATCTTGTAGGTTTTGGCACCGCTGGCCAGTGCCATGATCTGGTGGCCTAGGCAAATACCGAAAGTGGGCAGGCCGTTGTCAATGATTTCGCGGGCTGCGGCGATCGCGTAGTCGCACGGCTCGGGGTCGCCCGGGCCATTGGCCAAAAACACGCCGTCGGGTTGCATCGCCATGACGCTGGTCGCCGCCGTTTGCGCCGGCACTACAGTGACTTTGCAGCCGCGCTGCGCCAGCATGCGCAAAATGTTGTGCTTGACGCCAAAGTCGTAGGCCACGACGTGAAACCGGGGTGCAGTTTGCACGCCGAACCCTGTGCCCAGCGCCCACTCGGTTTGCGTCCACACATAAGGCTGCGCCGTGCTGACCACTTTGGCCAAATCCAGCCCCGCCATGCTGGGTGCAGCGCGCGCTGCGGCAAGGGCTTGGCTGATCAAGTCTGGCGTGATGGACTGACCGGATGGCAAACCCAGGATGCAGCCGTTTTGCGCGCCTTTTGTGCGCAGCAAACGCGTCAATTGCCGTGTGTCAATACCGGCAATGGCAACGGTTTTCTGATCTGCCAGGTAATCCGCCAACGACTGGGTCTGGCGAAAGTTGCTGGCCAGCAGCGGCAAGTCCTTGATGATGAGGCCGGCAGCATGAACCTTGCTGGACTCGGCATCTTCCGGGTTGACACCGTAGTTGCCAATGTGCGGGTAGGTCAGCGTGACGATTTGCTGGCAGTAACTCGGGTCGGTCAGGATTTCCTGGTAGCCCGTCATGGCGGTGTTGAAGACCACTTCGCCTGAGGTCTGCCCAGCAAAACCGATCGATTGACCCGTAAAAACCGTACCGTCTGCAAGCGCCAGAATGGCGGGGGGAAAACTAGCCTGTAGGGACAAAAGCACCGGGTTCTCCGAAAGTGGGGCCGAAAGACTCGGCTACGCCCAAGCGGCATTCCAGATGTGGGCTTGAAAGCTTAATCTGTGCGCGGCTTTTGGATGGAAGGTGCGGGAATGGCGCGTGGGCGTGCGTGTAAAAAAGCCCCCAATTATAGGCGGCATGGCTGCACCGAAAGGCTCCGCAAAGCCAGTGCCTGTCAATTGGCTTGATGGGCGGCACTCGCGTGCAGGCAGATGGCAGCAGCAGCTGCGACATTGAGCGATTCCTGCCCGCCGGGCTGGGCAATGCGCACGCTGAAAGCGGCGCGTTCCATCAGTGCCTGGCTCACGCCCTGGCCTTCATGCCCAAACACCCAGGCACAGGGCCATGGCAATGGGCTGCGGTGCAGCAGTTCGCCCGCGTGCGAACTGGTGACAACCAGCGGAACGGCCAATGTGTCCAGTTGCTGTAGCGCAGCCTGCTCCATCAGGCGCAGGCTGAAATGCGCGCCCATGCCCGCGCGCAGGACTTTGGGCGACCACAGCGCTGCCGTACCTTCCAGTGCGATGATTTGCTCAAAACCCAAGGCAGCGGCGCTGCGCAAGATGGAGCCGACATTGCCGGCGTCTTGCAGCCGGTCCAGCACCACACTGGGCCGCTGCGGTGCGAATTCGGGCTGGGGCGGCAGTTCGATCACAAAGCCCATGGCGGCAGGCGATTCCAAGGCGCTAAGGCTGGCAAACAATAGGTCTGGAAGCACTATTAATTTAGTAGCTATACCGGCAAACTTTACGCTGGCTACAGGCCAATATGACTCTGAAAATACACAAAAAAGAGGTTCTAGGCCCTTGGCCAAGGCTGCGTCCAGCAAATGCTGACCCTCGAGCCACACCCTGCCCTGTTTGCGGTAGGCCTGGCCATCCTGCGCCAGGCGGCGCACATCTTTGAGCAAGGCGTTGGCAGGCGAGCGGATGTGCAGCACAGCGGGCGGCGTCATCACAGCACCTCGGCAACAGGGCGGAAGGTGCGCCGGTGCTCGGGACAAGCGCCATGCTCGCGCAGCGCCTGCAAATGCGCTGGCGTGCCGTAGCCCTTGTGGCAGGCAAAACCGTACAGCGGGTATTGCGCGTGCAGCGCTTGGCACCAACTGTCGCGGTATACCTTGGCCACAATCGACGCCGCAGAAATCGCTGCCACGGTGGCGTCGCCGCGTACGATCGCCTCGGCCAGCACATCCAGTTTGGGCAGGCGGTTGCCGTCAACCAGCACCTTCGCAGGCCGCAGCCGCAGACCCGCCACAGCGCGCTGCATGGCCAGCAGCGTGGCTTGCAGGATGTTGAGTTGGTCCACCTCCTGCGCGCTGGCCTGCGCTACCGAACAGCACAGCGCTTTGGCGCGAATCTCGTCGTGCAGACGCTCACGCTGGCGCGCGCTGAGTTTTTTGGAATCGGCCAAGCCGGCAATCGGCTGCAAGTCGTCCAGAATGACGGCGGCGGCCACCACCGGGCCGACCAGCGGGCCACGGCCGACTTCGTCCACGCCGGCCACCAGGCCAGGCCCGTCCCACACCAGGTGGGTTTGCTCAGGCAGCCAGAACTTGGGCGACGGCATGGCTGGCCAAGGTGGGAGTGTCACGCTGCAAATCGGCATGCATTTGCGCAAAACGCTGCTGCAGTTGGGCCGTCTGCAAGGGCGCTGCGGTGATGTCGTGCAGGCACCGCAATACCGCATCGGCCAGGGCCTGCGGGGTGGCCGCTTCTTGCAGCAACTCGGGCACAAGCGCCTCACCAGCAATGATGTTGGGCAGGCCGACCCAGGGCTGCAGGCGTTTGCGCTGGGTCAACTGCCAACTGAGCCAGTGCATGTGGTAGGCGATAACCATCGGGCGTTTGAACAAAGCCGCCTCGAGTGTGGCGGTACCGCTCGCAACCAGCGTGCAGTCGCAGGCCGCCAGTGCGGTGTGCGATTGGCCCTGCAAGATATGCAGGTGCTTTAGCGTGCCGTGCGACTGTTGGGCTTCGCGCAGGCGCTGCATCAGCCCCGGTGCCGCAGGCAGCACAAATTGGAGTTCCGGCAGGGCGCGTTGCATCAAGGCCGCTGCCTTGAAGAATCGGTCCGCGAGGTGGTGAATCTCGCTGCTACGGCTGCCTGGCAACAAAGCCACCACCTGTGCCTGCGGCTGCAAGCCCAATTGCGCACGGGCGGCGGCGCGGTCCGGCAGCATCGGAATGACACTTGCCAACGGATGGCCGACGTATGTCGAGGCGATACCGCTGCGAGCCAGCAAGGCGGGCTCAAAAGGGAAAATACACAGCACATGGTCCACTTGGCCAGGCATTTTTTGCAGCCGCTCGGCGCGCCAGGCCCAGACCGAGGGGCAAACAAAATGTACGGTCTTGATACCTTGCGCTTTCAGCCCGGCCTCCAGCGCCAGGTTGAAGTCGGGCGCGTCAACGCCGATGAACACCTCGGGCTTGTGCTGTAGCAAGCGCTCTTTGAGCTGTTCGCGCATGCGCACAATCTTGCGGTAATGGCGCAGCACTTCGGCATAGCCCCGCACGGCCAGCATGTCGCTGGGCCACCAGGCCTGAAAGCCGCGCGCGGCCATTTGCGGCCCGCCCACCCCCACTGCCTGCAAACCGGGCCAGCGCGCGCGCAGGCCGTCCAAGAGCAAGCCCGCCAGTAAGTCACCAGAGGCTTCACCGGCAACCAGACCAAACCGTGGAGCCACTGCGGAAAGCCTAGCGCACAATCCCGCGCTGTGGCACGGTTTGCCCCAGAAACCCGAGCATCATCTGCACGTCCTGCAGTGCTTCTGGCACCTCAACGCCGATTGCAGCAATGCGCTCGCGGGCGGCGTCCAGGCTGAGGTCATCACGGTACAAGGCCTTGTGCATGGCTTTAACAGCAGCCACTCGCGTGGTTGAGAAACCCCGCCGCCGCAAGCCCTCATAGTTCATCGAACGTGCCTGCGCCGGCTGGCCCTGACACATCACAAACGGCGGCAAGTCGGCGAACAAAAGGGCGCACATCGCGGTCATGCTGTGCGCGCCAATGCGCACAAACTGATGCGCCACGGTAAAGCCGCCCAGGATGGCCCAATCTCCCACCTGGACATGGCCCGCAAGCTGCGAATTATTGGCAAAAATCGTGTGGTCACCGACCTGGCAGTCGTGCGCCAGATGAACATAGGCCATCAGCCAGTTGTCATTACCCACGCGGGTCGCGCCGCCGCCGCCAGGCGAGCCGATATTGAAAGTACAGAACTCGCGAATGGTGTTGCGATCGCCAATCACCAGCTCGCAAGGCTCGCCCGCGTATTTTTTGTCTTGCGGAATTGCACCCAGAGAATTGAACTGGAAAATATGGTTGTCATTGCCAATTGTGGTGTGGCCTTCAATCACACAGTGCGCGCCGATACGGCTGCCCTGCCCAATCTGTACCTGCGGCCCGATGACCGTGTAGGGGCCGACGCTCACGCTGGGGTGCACCTGCGCCTGGGGATCAACCAAGGCCGTGGGATGAATGCCGCCAATCATCGTGCTATGCCCGCTTACGCCACGGCGCGCATAGTACACATCAGTTCGGCTTCGGCAGCGGTATCACTGCCCACCATGGCGCGTGCTTTGAACTTGTATACGCCTGCCCTGACCCGGTCCAGGCTGACATGCAAATGCAATTGGTCACCCGGCTCAACCGGGCGCTTGAAGCGGGCATGGTCAATGCCGGCAAAGTAGTACATGGTTTTTTCATCGGGAACATAACCCACCATATCGAAGACCAAAAGCGCTGCGGTTTGCGCCAGGGCTTCGAGCATCATCACCCCCGGCATAACGGGGCGGTGTGGGAAATGGCCCATGAAGAAAGGCTCGTTGATGGTGACGTTTTTCAGCGCCAAAATGCGCTTGCCTTTTTCCAGCTCGAGAACCCGGTCCACCAGCAAAATCGGGTAACGGTGCGGCAATTGCTTCAGAATTTGGTGAATGTCCATCATAGCTTGCGTGATTTTTCCAGGGCCAGCACGCGCTCTCTCAAGCGGTGCAAATGTTTTAAAGTAGCCGCGTTTTTTTCCCAAGCAGCATTGTCGTCGATGGGAAACAGGCCGCTGTAGTGGCCCGGCTTGTGCAGCGACCGCGTCACAACCGACGCGGCCGAGATGTGCACATGGTCGGCCAAGGTCAGGTGCCCGAGAATAATGGCACCGCCACCCACCGTACAGTGCGCGCCAATCACCGCACTGCCCGCCACGCCCACACAACCGGCCAAGGCGCTGTGGCGGCCAATGCGGACGTTGTGCCCGATCTGGATCAAGTTATCCATCTTGACGCCGTCTTCAATGACTGTATCGCCCAGAGTGCCGCGGTCAATGCAGGTGTTGGCGCCCACCTCGATGTCGTTGCCAAGATGCACCGCCCCAAGCTGCTCGATCTTCTCCCAAAGCCCTTCATTGGGCGCGAAACCAAAGCCGTCAGCACCCAACACTACGCCAGAATGCAAAATGCAGCGAACGCCAACAGTGCAGTTCTCGCCCACTGTGACGCGAGACTTGAGTACGCTGTACGCACCAATCACGGCACCCCGCTCGATTACGCACAGTGGCCCGATGCGCGCACTGGCATGCACATCGGCTGAGTCATGAAGGACTGCGCTAGGATGAATCAAACAGTCCTGGGGCAAACCGAGCTGATCATCCAGATGGCGGGCCCATAGCTGCGTCAATTTAGCGAAGTAGACGTACGGCTGCGCGCAAACAATTGCACTGCCCCGGGCCAAAGCCTGCGCCTTGAATTCGGCCCCCACAATCACGCAGCCCGCTTGCGAGTCGTGCAGATAACGGAAAAATTTGGAACTACTGAGAAAGCTCAGTTCATGGGCGCTGGCAAATTCAAGTGGCGCAATGCCTTGAATGGCCAAATTCGGGTCGCCGTGCAGTTCACCACCCAGTGCTTCGACTACCTGTCCCAGTCGAAAAGCCTTCATGCAGCATCGAAAGTTTCAGCAGCCACGAACAATCCAAGGCGTAAGGTTTACTTCGCTTGGCTACCGTTACCGTTCAGAACTCGAAGCACCTTGTCTGTAATGTCGTGCTTGGGGCTGACATAAACCGCTTCTTGCAAGATAACGTCGTATTTTTCTGCCTCGGCTACTTGTTTAACGACCTTGTTAGCACGTTCCAAAACTTGTTGTAATTCTTCGTTTTTCCGGGCGTTGAGATCTTCCTGAAACTCCCTGCGCTTGCGCTGGAAGTCGCGGTCTAACTCGACGAGTTGCTTTTGTCTGGATACCCGCTGACTCTCTGACATCGTTGGCGCTTCACGCTCAAATTTTTCAGAATTTGATTTGATCGACGCGCCTTGGTCGAGCAAGTCTTTTTCGCGACGGGAGAACTCTTGCTCAAGTTTGCTTTGCGCTACTTTGGCGGTACTGGCTTCACGAAAAATTCGGTCGGTGTTGACGAAGCCAATACGAAACTCCTGTGCTTGCGCCTGGGCTACAAAAACACTGAGCAAAGCGGCAATAGCCAGTCGTTTGAACCACAAAGAGAAAGGGGTATAAATCATTAGAACGATGTGCCAATCTGGAACTGTAACTTTTGGATTCTATCGCCTGGCTCTGACTTGATTGGTATTGCCGCAGCGATACGCAACGGACCCACCGGAGAAATCCAACTCAGGCCAACGCCATACGAAGAACGCAAGCTGCCAGCACTAATTTTCTCGTCTTCGCCAAATACATTGCCCACATCAACAAAAGCGAAAAGCCGAAGGGTACGGTCGTTTCCAGTTCCAGGAAATGGAGCAAAGATTTCGCCATTGAGCGTCACTTTTTTTGCTCCGCCAGTGATCGAACCGGTCACGTCACGCGGACCGAGTGTGCCCTGCTCAAAACCCCGGACCGAACCCAAACCGCCGGAGAAGAAGTTCTTAAAGACAGGAAAGGGCCTGTCGCCGAGCCCGCCCCCCAAGCCTAACTCACCGTTGAGTGCCAGTGTGAACTGGCTGCCCAAAGGAATGTATTGCTGGTATTGATAGTTCGCACGGTAGTAACGCGCATCGCCCACCAAACCCAGCTCTGCGCTGGCGCGTTGCAAGCGGCCACGGGTGGGCACGAGCGAACTGTCGCGGTCATCACGCGCATAACCTATGGTCAAAGGAATAGCGGTGCTGGTTTCACCAAAGCGTGCGGCGTAGGCCAAATAAATCACTGGAATATTGACGCCGGGAATAATTTTGGTTTGTTCTGCCGTGGCACCAAAGAAAACCGTATCGGTTTCGCTGAAAGGGACACCAAAACGCACCCCGGCACCAGCGGTTTGGAGCTCGTAGGTACCGCCTTGGTTTTCGAGTGGTTTTGAAGCTCGGTAGAACAAATCAAACGTGCGCGATATGCCGTCGGTAGTGAAATACGGCTCGGTGGTGTTGAAAACAATCGTACGATTGAACTTGCTGGTGTTGACTTCGACGCCTAGGAAGTTACCAGAACCAAACACGTTTTCTTGGCGAATGCTGAAAGACAATGCAAGCTTCTCAGCACTGGAAAAACCCGCGCCCAACTGCAAGTTGCCGGTGGGCTTTTCAACTACCGTGACCGTCAGGTCAACCTGATCGAGTGAGCCAGGGACCTCTTGCGTCTCGACATTGACATCTTTGAAATAGCCAAGCCGGTCAACCCTGTCGCGCGAGAGCTTGATTTTGTCACCGTCATACCACGCGGATTCCAACTGGCGAAATTCTCGTCGCACCACTTCATCACGGGTCCGGCTGTTGCCTGCAATATTAATGCGCCGTACATAGGCCCGGCGCAAGGGCTCGGCCTTCAGCACAAAAAGTACGCGGTTGTTGGCTCGGTCAATTTCTTGCTGGACTTCCACGCGAGCAAAGGCAAAGCCGAATTTGCTGAAGTAATCGTTGAAAGCTTTAGTGGTCAGGGCAACGTCGTCCGCGTTGTAGGCCTGCCCTGGCTTGATCGCAACAAGCGATTTAAAGTCTTCTTCTTTGCCAAGGTAAGCGCCTTCGAGCTTGACGCCTGACACCACGAAGCGCTCACCTTCTGTGATGTTGATGGCGATGGTGATATTTTGTTTGTCCGGAGAAATAGCCACCTGGGTGGAATCGATTTTGAATTCCAGATAGCCACGGGTTAGGTAATAAGCACGCAGGCTTTCCAGGTCGGCATTGAGCTTGGAGCGAGCGTATTCATCTGTTTTGGTATAGAAGCTAAGCCAGCCACCCGTATCCAGATTGAACAAGCCCCGCAGCGTGGATTGAGAGAATACTTTGTTACCGACAATTTGAATGTCTTTGATTTTTGCCGTGTCACCTTCAATGACGGTAAAGGTCAGGTTGACGCGATTGCGCTCCACCGGCGTGACGGTGGTGACCACTTGGGCGCTGTACAGACTGCGATTGATATATTGGCGTTTGAGTTCTTGCTCTGCTTTGTCAGCAAGAGCCTTATCAAAAGGCCGCCCTTCAGCCAAGCCCACTTCACGCAGCGCCATGGTGAGCACATCTTTATCGAATTCTTTGGTCCCCACAAAATCCACGGAAGCCACAGTCGGACGCTCTTCGACGATGACTGTCAGCACCTTACCACTGATCTCCAGCCGCACATCTTTGAACAAACCCAAGCCGAAAAGCACCCGGATCGCCGCAGCGCCTTTCTCGTCGGTATAGTTATCGCCAACGCGAAAGGGCAAAGTAGCAAAAACCGTCCCGGGCTCGACCCGCTGCAAACCTTCGACCCGAATATCACCCAAATTAAAAGGGTCAACAGCCCAAGTCATTGGGGAAGTCAATGCCATCACGAAAGCGAAGGTCGCGTTAAGTGGGTGAAATGGTTTGAATTTTTTTTTCATGTGTAGAGCGATGGCTTGGTGTGCAGAGCAACAGCAAGCATAAATTAACCCAGAAGCCGGTTGACATCATTGAAAAGAGCCACCGACATCATCAGAAAAAGCACAGCTATGCCGCCGCGTTGAAAACGCTCCATCCAAGCGTCGGACAGACTTTTCCCCGTGATTCCCTCCCAAAGATAATACATCAGGTGTCCACCATCCAAAACAGGCAATGGCAGCAAGTTCAGCACACCCAAACTGACGCTGATCAACGCCAAAAACAGCAAGTATTGCGTCATCCCCAAACTCGCCGACTTGCCGGCGTAGTCAGCAATGGTTAATGGGCCACTCAAATTTTTCAGGGATGCCTCACCAGTCAGCATCTTGCCCATCATTTTTAGTGTCAGCACAGACACCTCCCAAGTGCGCACAGCACCCAACCACAAGCCCTCAACCAAGTCATGACGTACAGTTAAAAATTCAGGCGCTGCACCCACATAAGCGCCAATACGGCCGACTTTATTTGCGCCTTCATGGACAAAATCTGGTTGCAGGGCCAGCTCCATCAGCTTGCCACTGCGCTCAATTTGCCAAATTTGCGTTGCAGCCAAGCCAGGTCCGGCGGTGGCGGTTTGTGCAAGCGCAGAAGTACGTATCAATTCACGCAACTGCTGCCCATCGCTGACGCGTACGTTGCCGACTTGTTTGACCCAATCACCTTTCGTCAAGCCATAGCGCTGCGCTGCGCCACCTTGCACCAACTCACCAATTTCAGGCCGAGTCCATGGACCCACAATGCCGATTTGACGAAACAGGCTGGCATCGGCATCTTTGGTTTCAAGTCGGCTGAGTTCCAGCACCACAGAACGCGTCGGACCATTTGAAGCCGCTGCAATTTCCAGGCGAATATCTTTGCCCGCCAAAGCCGCCTGAGTGAGCTTCCAGCGCAATTTCTCAAAAGATGCAACGTTGTGCAGCGACTCGCCATCAAAAGCCACCGTCAATACGCTTTCTCCGCCAACAAGCCCAGCTTGGGCTGCAATCGATCCCGCTGGTGGGCTCGCCAAGATAGCCTTTGGCTCCTGTACGCCATACCAGTTCACCGAAGCATAAATTAGCACTGCCAACAACAAATTGGCCAAAGGCCCAGCCGCCACAATGGCAGCGCGCGCCTTCAAAGATTGGGCATTGAAAGCCAAATGGCGCTCATGAGCTGCTACTGGACCCTCACGCTCGTCAAGCATCTTCACATACCCTCCGAGCGGGAACAGACCAATAACAAATTCCGTAGCCTGCCCCGGTTTTTGCTTCTTGGGTTGCCAGCGATAAATGGTTTTGCCGAAACCAATGGAGAACCGCAGGACCTTGACACCGCAAGCCAGTGCGACGCGATAATGCCCGTACTCGTGCACAGCGATTAGCAAGCCGAGCGCGGCAATGAACGCAACAATCGTCAACATAATCTTCCTTGCGAATGGTCGGCGCTCAACTTACAGATAGGTGCAGGAGGCTTCGGATCATTTTTTCAGCTTGCGGGTTGCTTGTTCTGCAGACTCACGCGACTGGGCATCGATTATCAACAAATCATCTAGGGAACTGGGTGCAGAGACTGCAACCGCATGCAGGGTTTCAAGATTCACGCAATGAATTTGATCAAACCGTATGCGTCCGTCAAGAAAAGCCTGCACAGCCACTTCATTCGCCGCATTCAAGACCACCGCTGTACCCGGTACAGCCTGCAATGCCTGCCAGGCCAAGGCCAACCCCGGGAACCTGGCTGGGTGCCCATGGCCTTGAATGGCCTCAAATGTCATGCTTGGAAGGTTATGGAAGTCCAATGCCTTTGCGCCCGAAACCATTCGCTCCGGCCACGACAAGCCGTAAGCAATCGGAACCCGCATATCGGGTGTTCCCATCTGCGCGACGATCGAAGCATCTTTATATTGCACCATCGAGTGCACGATGCTTTGCGGGTGAATTACCACCTCCAATTGCTCAGGACTCAAGCCAAATAAATAGTGCGCTTCAATTACCTCCAGCGCCTTGTTCATCATCGTGGCTGAGTCAACCGATATTTTTTTACCCATGACCCAATTCGGATGGGCACAAGCTTGCTCAGGTGTGACATCACGTAGGCGCTGCAACTCGAATGTCCGGAATGGCCCCCCCGAAGCAGTCAAAATAATTTTCTCTACCCTTGCAGGCCAGGTTGCGGCGCTTTCCGGCAGTGACTGGAAAATAGCCGAATGCTCGCTGTCAATAGGCAATAAAGTGGCCGCACCCTGTTTCACCGCCGCCAAGAATACCGCTCCGCCCACAACCAGCGCTTCCTTGTTGGCCAGTAGCAAACGCTTGCCAGCACGCGCGGCGGACAAGCATGGGGCCAATCCCGCTGCACCAACGATCGCGGCCATCACCGTGTCCACCTGTTCGTGGCGAGCAATATTTTCTATTGCTGCAGTACCCCATAGCACCTGAGTTTTCAGTTGGTTAAATTTGATTTTGTCCGCCAGAGCCAGGCCACTGGCCTCGTGTGCCATAACAGCAAACTGCGGCTGGAACTGCACACATTGACGGAACAGCAAATCAACTTGACGCGCTGCGGTCAGTGCGAATACCTCAAAACGGTCCGGATGGCGCCCAATCACATCCAGAGTGCTGCACCCGATGGAGCCGGTGGATCCCAATATGGCAACGCGCTGCCTGGCTGCGGGGGTCTTCATGGAACCAGTACCGAGTGCCACATCATGGCCAACGGCAAAACAGGCAACATGGCGTCAACACGGTCCAGCACGCCGCCATGTCCGGGCAACAAGTTGCTGCTGTCTTTCACGCCGGCACTGCGCTTGATCAGAGACTCAACCAAGTCTCCCATCACGCTCATCGCGATGAGGTACACCAGCGCGAATAGCAAAATCCCGCTGCCATGGGCGAATAAGCGCGTGTACAAGCTGACCGTCGTTGCCGCCCATAGTCCGTCAAGCCATGTCCAAATAAATGCTACGCAAATAACGCCAAGCGCACCGCCTAAAACCCCCTCCCAACTCTTGCCGGGGCTGATAGAGGGGGCCAAACGGCGCTTAAAAATACGCCCTCCCATGGCTCGGCCAACAAAGTAGGCAAAAATATCAGCGGCCCACACCAGCAGCAAAATGGAAAGCAGAAAGTTGGCGCCAATAACGCGTGCCTGGGCCAACGCCAACCAAGCCAAACTCAAGCTGACCATACCCCAAAACATTCGCACCCACAGAGGTATCCGCTGCCATGATGATGGACCCGCAACTAAGATTCCGATGCATGCGCAAGTCCAGGCCAAGCCACCCAAAATCCAAAGCCAAGGTGTCTGCAGCATAGGCCCATCCAAAACCCAGCCGCCCAGACAGATCACACTGCATGCAAGCGCTGAGGCCAAGGACTTGAAGTGGGTCAAGCCATTGAGTCGCCCCCACTCCCAAGCGCCTGCCGTCATGAGCAACAAGGCAATGCTTAAAAAAGGCGTGGGAGAAGGGTACAGCAACGCGGGGATGAGCACTGCCAACAACGCCAATGCGGTCACTATTCTTTGCTTCAGCATGGCGTTCGGTGGTTACGCTTTGTTGTTAGGCCACTTGACGCTGCGATCGCGCATACAAAGTGCCCGCATCTTCACAAGCATCGCCCACTTGAGAAGATGTTTGACCAAACCTGCGCTCTCGTTGGTAGAACGCGGTAATGGCCTCATCCAGCGCGAATTCGTCAAACTCAGGCCAGAATTTATCACTGAAGTACAGCTCTGCATAAGCTGCCTGCCAAAGCAGGAAGTTACTCAATCGCTGTTCACCACCCGTGCGAATGATTAAATCCGGGTCGGGCACATGAGATAACGCCATGGCACCGCTGAGGGCGTCTTCAGTCACGGCCAATCCTTGCGACATAAGCCGGGCTGCAGCTTGCGCAATGTCCCAACGTCCGCCATAGTTGAAACAAACATTCAGGACTAGCTTGGTATTGTGTGCTGTTTGCTGCTGCGCATGAAGCAAGCCTTTCGTCACCCTGGATGACAAGCCCGATAGCGAACCTACAAAACACAGGCGGACACCATCTCGCTCCATTTGCGGTACTTCTCGGCCCAGAGCCAGCAGCAGCAACTCCATCAAGCCAGAGACTTCTGCAGCAGGCCGTTGCCAGTTTTCCGAGGAGAACGCAAATACAGTCAAAACCTGAATGCCGCGCTTGACGCAGGCTTTGACGCAGCGGCGCAGCGATTCAATGCCCTGTTTGTGCCCAGCCATGCGCGGCAAAGAGCGCCGTGTAGCCCAGCGGCCGTTGCCATCCATAACGATGGCAATATGCCGAATGGTTATAGGCATCCTGACTTCTTCTACGGAACTCGCGGAATCAAACTCCGCACCCAATGAATGCATGGTTGTCCATAAAGGATTCATTTCAGTCAAACCGCCATGATTTCTTGCTCTTTGGCCGCAACCAACTGCTCCACTTCGGCAATATGGCGGTCTGTAACCCGTTGAATATCCACCTCTGCGCGCTTTTGATCGTCTTCAGAAGCCAATTTGTCCTTGACCATTTTTTTCACAGCTTCATTTGCGTCACGGCGCAGGTTGCGCACCGCCACTCTGGCGTTCTCACCTTCACTTTTAACGAGTTTGGTCAGTTCTTTGCGGCGCTCTTCCGACATCATGGGCATGGGCACGCGAATCAGATCCCCCATGGACGAGGGGTTCAAACCCAGATCACTTTCTCGAATGGCTTTTTCAATCTTGGCACCCATACCTTTTTCCCAAGGCTGGATGCTGATGGTTCTGGCGTCGAGCAAAGAAACATTGGCCACTTGACTGATGGGCATGCTGGAGCCGTAATAGTCCACTTGCACACTGTCCAGCAAAGCTGGGTTCGCCCGCCCGGTGCGGATTTTCGCCAAGTTGTTCTTGAAAGCCGCAATCGACTGGTTCATCTTGACATCGACACTGCTTTTGATTTCTTCGATTGCCACGATCTTCTCCTCTGTCCATTCCAAACAAACCGATCCTGTTTCAAGCATGAACCAGGGTGCCCTCATCTTGACCCATCACCACCCGGCGCAAGGCACCGTGCTTGAAGATGGAAAAAACCTTGATGGGCAGCTTCTGGTCACGGCACAAGGCAAACGCGGTGGCGTCCATAATGCCCAGATTTTGCGCCATGGCCTGGTCAAATGAAATTTGCTGGTAGCGTGTTGCACTGGGGTCTTTTTGCGGGTCGGCGCTGTAGACGCCATCGACTTTGGTGGCCTTGAGCACCACTTCAACGCCCATTTCAGCACCGCGCAATGCCGCTGCCGTATCGGTGGTGAAAAACGGATTGCCCGTACCCGCTGCAAAAATAACCACTTTACCTTCTTCTAGGTATTGCAACGCTTTGGGCCGGACATAGGGTTCCACAACCTGCTCAATTGCAATCGCCGACATCACGCGCGCGACCAAGCCCGCCTTATTCATGGTGTCAGCAAGGGCCAGTGCATTCATGACTGTGGCCAGCATGCCCATATAGTCGGCGGTGGCACGGTCCATGCCAACAGAGCCGCCCGCCACACCGCGGAAAATATTGCCCCCGCCAATTACCACCGCAACCTCCACCCCCAAACGGGTGACTTCGGCAATTTCCTCGACCATCCGAACAATGGTGGCACGGTTGATGCCGAACGCATCATTGCCCATCAAGGCCTCGCCCGACAACTTCAACAAAATGCGTTTGTGAGCGGGTGGGGCATCAAACATGACATGACTCCGGACAAAAAGCAATCAAAATCCTTCGGCCAAACGCATCCGTTGTTAAGCCAATCAAGTGGTCGCCTTGGCGGCCGCAACTTGCGCCGCCACTTCAGCAGCGAAATCATCAACCTTCTTTTCAATCCCCTCGCCGACCACGTACAAAGTAAAGCCTTTCACAGTGGTGCCTGCGGCTTTGAGCATTTGCTCTACGGTCAGCTTGTCATTTTTGACAAAAGCCTGGTTAAACAAGGACACTTCCTTGAGGAATTTTTGCACGCCGCCCTCAACCCGCTTGGCCACAATTTCATCGGACTGCACGGGCTTGCCTGCTGCCAGCGCAACCGCTGCATCCTCAGCCGCCTTGGCTGCCGCCACCGAACGCTCACGTGCGACCAATTCTGCGGGCACTTCGGCACTAGAGAGCGAGACCGGCTTCATGGCCGCGACATGCATGGCGACATCTTTGGCAGCAGCGGCATCCCCCTCAAACTCCACCACCACGCCAATGCGCGTGCCATGCAGGTAAGAGGCGAGCATCGCACCCGAGTCAAATCGCTTGAAACGGCGAAAACTCATGTTCTCACCAATCTTGCCGATCAAGCCCTTGCGCACATCTTCCAGCGTCGGGCCGAAACCATCTTGACTGTAAGGCAAGGCACTCAGGGCAGCGACATCTGCCGGGTTGTGCTGCGCCACCAAGTCCGCGGCAACTTGCGCCAACGCCAAAAAGCTGTCGTTCTTGGTGACGAAGTCAGTTTCGCAGTTGACTTCAATCAAAGCGCCGGATTGCCCGGCAATCGACGCCATTACAACGCCCTCGGCAGTGATACGCGAAGAGGCTTTGCCAGCTTTGCTGCCCAACTTCACACGGAGCAGCTCTTCGGCCTTCACCATGTCACCATCGGCTTCGGTCAGCGCCTTTTTGCACTCCATCATGGGAGCGTCGGTCTTGCCGCGCAATTCAGCGACCAAGCTTGCGGTTATTGCAGCCATTTGAATTAATCTCCGTCAACAGTTCAGTTTAAAAATGCAAGCTAAAAAAAAGGGGCACAGAAGCCCCTTTTTAGAGTTTCTCAGGGCTTCAGGCCTTGGCCTCTTCCACTTCCAGATATTCGTCGTCCGTCTCCGGAGCAGCAATTTTGACGACTTCATTCATGGCATTGGCACGTCCTTCCAGAATGGCATCGGCTACGCCACGTGCATACAGCACCACGGCCTTGGAAGAATCGTCATTGCCAGGGATCACGTAGTCAATGCCAATCGGTGAATGGTTTGAATCGACCACGCCAATCAACGGAATGCCAAGTTTTTGTGCTTCTGCAATGGCAATTTTGTGAAAACCCACGTCAATCACAAAAATGGCATCTGGCAAAGCCGTCATGTCCTGTATGCCGCCAATGTCTTTTTCCAGTTTATCGAGCTCGCGGTCAAACGTCAGCTGCTCTTTTTTACTCATCGCATCAAGCCCCGCCTCTTTCTGGATTTTCATGTCCTTCAAGCGCTTGATCGATGTTTTGACGGTTTTGAAATTGGTGAGCATGCCGCCTAACCAGCGCTGGTCAACAAACGGCACGCCCGCGCGCTGGGCTTCTGCTGCCAGTGTTTCACGCGCCTGGCGCTTGGTACCAACCATCAAAATTGTGCCGCGGTTCGCCGACAGCTGGCGCACAAACTTGAGTGCGTCCTGGAACATCGGCAACGACTTTTCCAGATTGATGATGTGAATTTTGTTGCGATGGCCGAAGATAAACGGAGCCATCTTCGGGTTCCAGAAGCGGGTCTGGTGTCCAAAATGGACGCCGGCTTCCAGCATTTCACGCATGGTGACTGACATAGCAATTAACTCCAAAAGGTTGGGTCTAAAACCCGCTCGTTTTGCCAAAATCTGCTTTTGCAGAGAATTTGTGCAACACCTTGTTTGAACGGGTTCGCGGATGGTTAAAAAATCTTTGGCTGCAATTCGTTGTGATGACAGCAGCAAAGCCTGCGAAGTTTAGCACGTGGCTTGTTCTCGGAACTCAAAACCGGCTTTGCGCCAACTTGCGATCAGCCACGATGATTTGCGAACTGGGCCGCTCGCCTATGAATTTAAGGTAGGGCTTGTAGTTCAGCCCGGCGCTGAGCAACAAATCTTCGCCGTACACCGCCTTGGTCGCCATACCCACCAGCGGCAAGCTAGAAAATGCCGCGCAATCGGCCTGTGTAAATGTTTCGCCCGCAACAAACGGGGAAAAGCGCGCCAGTTGCTGAAAGCCTGCAATGTGTTTGCTCAATTTCCGCCTAACCCTGGCCTGGGTCGCGTCGTCAACCGTGCCGCCAAAAAAAGCCAAGGGGTATAAATCGCGTGCCACCATCTCCAAGTGCAGGTCGATAAAGGCGATCAATTCACGCACCTTGGCGGCTTCGAACGGGTCAGCAGGCAGCAACGCAGGATTGGGAAACGCAGCTTCAAGGTATTCCAAAATTGTCTGGCTCTCGCACAGATTGCCCTGCGGCGTTCGGATAAACGGTATCTTGGCCAAGGGCGAGGCCGCCAGCACGGCGGGGTCCTGGCTTTTGGTCATGACCACCTCTTCGGTAAACGCCAGACCTTTTTCCAGCAAGGCGTGTTTGACTTTGTTGTAGTAATTGGAAATGGGCGAGCCGCAAAGTACGAGCATGTTGTCTCCTGTAGATAGACTGCAAACTGTACCCCTGCCAGCCCTCCGTTTCTGCCGCCACGGTGACACTTGCGCGGCGTGCGTGCTAGCATGAAACCATGCTGCAGCCCACCCCAAATCTACCGCTGCGGCTGCAATATTCGGTCGATATTGAATATGCCGTACGCACCGCCGGCACCGATTTCATCTTCAATGTACAGGCCGCGCGCACCCACCACCAGTTGCTGCAGAGTGAGCAACTCACGCTGAGCCAAGACCTGCCGCTGCAGGCCTACACCGATCCCGCCACGGCCACCCGCCATCTGCGCCTGCGCGCGTATCCCGGCACACTGCACCTGCATTACGACGCGCTGTTGGACATTACGCATTACCGGGCCGAGCCCGGTGCGTTGGTGGAAGTGTGGATTCCTGATCTGCCAGGCCATGTACTGCCTTACCTCTACCCCAGCCGCTACTGCGAGTCCGACCGGCTGAACCACTTTGCCATGGCGCAATTCGGTTCAATGTGGCAGGGCTACAGCCGCGTGCAAGCGATTCAAGACTGGGTGCAAAGCCATGTGCAATTCACCTCCAACAGCACCAGTGGCACCACCTCGGCTTGCGATACCTTGATTGAAAAGCGGGGCGTCTGCCGCGATTTTGCGCACCTGATGATTGCCCTGTGCCGCGCCGTGAACATCCCGGCGCGCTTTACCACCGGCATTGACTACGGTGCTGATCCGGCTCTCGGACCGCAAGATTTTCACGCCTATGTGGAAGCGTATGTCGGTCACCGCTGGTACCTGTTCGACCCTTCCGGCACGGCGATCCCCATGGGTTTTATCCGCCTGGCCACCGGCCGCGACGCCGCCGACGCCGCCTTTGCCTCGATCTTTGGCGGTGTCGACATGCAGCACATGTCGCTGCAAATTCACGCTGTGCCAGGCATCGACGGCACGCTGCGCTTTCCGACCCTCTGCAGCGACGCCTTGTCCACCGACGACGGTATTGCACCGCGTTTGGCCTGAAGAGCTGCATGGCACAACCGCACGACTGGGCCAGCAAAGTGCTTGCGCTTGTCAAGAGCGGTAATGCCGCAGCCGCTATTGCGCAGATCAAAGTCGCGCCGAGCGTCAAAGATTTGAAAGCCTTGCACACCGCCCTGCTGCTGGCGAAGCTGGAGACGCGTTTTCCTGGCGTGAATGCCGCAATTTCAGACAATATCAGCGCTTTGTCAGCGCCCCGCTTGCACCGGTCGCCATAGTTTTGATAGCAATATCCGTCCCGTTGGCCTTAACTTTTTCAGCCCTTGGCCTGTCGCCCGAGTTGGCCGGGGCCGCCGCAGCGCTGGGATTCACCGCCCCCACACCCGTTCAGGTACAGGCCATTCCCGCTGCGCTGCGCGGTGCTGACGTGTTGGCGTCAGCACCCACAGGCTCGGGCAAAACCGCGTCGTATGCCCTGCCCCTGCTGCAAAGCCTGCAAATGGGCGCGCCAGGGACGCCGCGCCAGCTGCGCGGGCTCGTGGTGGTACCCACACGCGAACTAGCGGCGCAAGTGGGCGAAGTCATCCGCAGCCTGGCGCGGCACCTGCCGCAGTCAGTCAAAGTGGCCACGCTCTTTGGCGGCGTATCGATCAACCCGCAAATGATGGCCTTGCGCGGCGGCGCCGATGTGGTGATCGCCACCCCTGGGCGCCTGCTCGACCTGGCAGGCCACAATGCCCTGACGCTGGCCGCCGTGCAGATGCTGGTGCTCGACGAAGCTGACCGGCTGCTCGACTTGGGCTTTGCCGAAGAATTGCACCGGGTACTGGCATTGCTGCCTGCACAGCGGCAGACCCTGCTTTTCTCAGCCACCTTCCCGCCCGCAATCCAGTCGCTGGCGCACACCTTTTTGCATGAACCCGCCTGCCTTGAAATCACGCACAGCGCAAGCCCTGCCACATCCGTGCCCCTGGCCATTGAGCAGCGCGTGATTCAAGTCGATGCCGCACTGCGCACGCCGCTGCTGCGCCACCTCATCAAAACCCATGGCTACCAGCGTGTGCTGGTGTTTGTCGCCACCCAATACGCCGCCGAACACCTGGCTGAAAAGCTCTACAAAACCGGGATTTTTGCCACCCCGTTCCACGGCGGTCTGAGCCAGGGCGCACGCACGCAGGCGTTGGCCGAGTTCAAAGCCGACCGCTGGGACGTGCTGGTCACCACCGACCTGGCCGCGCGCGGCATCGACATCGTGCAACTGCCAGTGGTGGTGAACTACGACCTGCCCCGCTCTGCCGTGGACTATGTGCACCGCATGGGCCGCACCGGCCGCGCAGGCGAGGCCGGTCTAGCTATCAGCTTTGTCAGTGCCGACACCGAAGCGCATTTCCGTCTGATTGAAAAACGCCAGCAGCTGTCCTTGCCGCGTGAGCAGATTGCCGGTTTCGAACCCAAGGAAATACAAGCCAGCCACCCGGATTTAGCCCCGGTGCCCGGTACTGGCGGCATCAAAGGCAAACGCCCCAGCAAAAAAGACAAATTGCGTGCCGCCCAGGCGGTGGCCGCAGATCAAGCCCACTAAAGGCTAGCTAGCAGCCTGCGTCAAGGGCGCGGCATCACTGGTCACCTTGGGTTTTCGGTGCCCCGGCTTGCCCAGAATTTCCACATAAAACTGCGCTGCCGACGCTTGCGCAGCGCCATCCATCAAACCTGTCAGCGCCGCCAGGTGCACCAGCTGCGCAGTTTCCTGGGTGGGGCCAAATTTGCAGTCAAAGTCCAAAAAATCCACGCCGCCTGGCAAGGCGCGCCGACGCTCGCGCCTGATGTATTTGCGCACCTCGTGCTTGATGGCCTCAAGCACGCGGTCCGGGTGCTTGCCTTGCACCTGAAGTGGGAATGTTTTTTTCATAAAGTGCTTTCGTGGCAGTGCTCCCCAACCGGTCGGGATGCGGGGGGGCTGATTATGCGGCGGTGGGCAAGAAACGTCAGCCCCCTGCATGTTTGACGCTGAATCCCCTGGCTTTCAGCGCTGCCGCCACCCGCTCGGCATGGTCACCCTGCACTTCAATCACGCCGTCCTTGACCGTACCGCCCGCCCCGCAAAGGGCTTTGAGCTGCTTGCCCAGTTCGGCCAATGCGGCCGCATCCACGGGCGCGCCGCGCAATACCTGCACACCTTTGACCAATGTCACCGCCTTGCCGCCGCGCCCTTTGGTCTCGCGCGACACCCGCACAACCCCATCACCTAAAGGCGCTGACTGTGCCTGCTTGCACACGCATTGCGGCGCGGCTTGCCGGCACGCCGGGCACATGCGCCCCACGCCCGTGGAGTACACCAAGCCGCCCAGCGATGCCATGCCTTTCATGCATCAACTCGCTAGGGGCGTCGGGTCAGCAACTGGAAATTCAGCACCCGCGTGGCAATCACGGTTTCTGTCAGAAAGCACAGCAGCGCGAGCATAAAACTGGCCACACCCGACAAAAACCCGATCACCGCCCAGCGCGCGCTTTGAAACGCCGTGGTCTCGCCCAAGAACAGGAAAATGATGGTCAGGCCAATCAAAAATGCGCAAAACGTCAGCAGCGCGATGCAGCCATTGGCAAGCTGGCCACGCAGCCGAAGCTCGCCGAGCTCAGTGATTGCACGCGATAAAAACTCGGCATCGGCCGAGGCACTGGCCGCCTCCTCCACGGCGCGCGCCCGGTCAATGATGCGCGCCAGCCGGCTTGCCACCGCACCAATCATTCCCGAAACGGCGGTGAGCAGAAACACCGGTGCCACCGCCAACTGAATGCCGTGCGTGATGCTGTTGGGGTCAAGGGCGGGGGTCATGAGATTGGGATATATGGCTGACTTGAATTATCACGGCGGGAATGCCGGTGGCGGCTGCCGATCGTTTCGCCGCCGCCGTTTACGCGAGAAAAACTCTACCTCAACCTCGCAACATCGTCCTGACGCACCCGGCAACAGAGCTTGGTGCATGACAGAATAGGCAGCACATATTTTTTTGAAAGTTACTGATGACTGCAACCCCAGTAACGGCAAGCAATCGCCCCGCCCGCTCCCAATACGAAGACTTCATGCGCCACGTGGCCAAGCACGGCGTGTACAAAGCCGACCGCACCGGCACGGGCACCCAAAGCGTTTTCGGCCACCAGATGCGCTTTGATTTGAGCGAGGGCTTCCCGCTCGTCACCACCAAGAAAGTGCACCTCAAATCCATCATCCTGGAGCTGCTGTGGTTCCTGCAAGGTTCGTCGAACAACCAGTGGCTCAAAGAGCGCGGCGTCAGCATTTGGGACGAATGGGCGGGGCCGGACGGTGACTTGGGCCCGGTCTACGGCGTGCAGTGGCGCAGCTGGCCTACCCCGGAGGGTGGGCATATCGACCAGATCGCCGAAGTCATCAACACCCTCAAGACCAACCCCGATTCGCGCCGCATCATCGTCAGCGCCTGGAATGTGGCCGACCTGTCCAAAATGGCGCTGATGCCGTGCCACGCCTTCTTCCAGTTCTACGTTGCCCCCTCGCAGACCGAAGGCATGCCCGGCAAGCTGAGCTGCCAGCTGTACCAACGCAGCGCCGACATTTTCCTGGGCGTTCCGTTCAACATCGCCAGCTACGCGCTGCTCACGCACATGGTGGCGCAGCAGTGCGGCCTGGCGGTCGGCGACTTTATCTGGACTGGCGGCGACTGCCACATCTACAGTAACCATGCCGAGCAGGTTGCCCTGCAGCTCAGCCGCGCGCCCTACCCTTACCCCCAGCTCCACATCAAGCGCCAGCCCGCGAGCATTTTTGACTACGCCTACGAGGACTTTGAAGTGCTGGGCTACCAGCACCACGACGCGATCAAGGCGCCCGTGGCGGTATGAAGACATGACGCAGCTGAACTTGATTTGGGCGCAATCGCGCCATGGCGTCATCGGCAACCAGGGCGCGCTGCCCTGGCACCTGCCCGAAGACCTGGCGCATTTCAAGCGCACGACGCTCGGCTGCCCGGTCATCATGGGGCGCAAGACCTGGGACGGCTTGCCGCCGCAATTTCGCCCGCTGCCGGGGCGCAGCAACATCGTGGTGACGCGCCAGGCCGACTGGCAGGCCCGCGGCGCGCTGCGGGCGCATTCACTGGCGCAAGCCCTTGAACTGTGCGCCGGCGCAGCCACCGCCTGGGTCATTGGCGGGGCGCAGCTGTATGCGCTGGCGCTGCCGCAGGCCCATGAAATTGTGGTGACGCACGTGGACACCGCCGCCGTGGGCGACGCCTTTGCGCCGCCGCTGCCGCCAGGCCAATGGCAGGTTACGCAGCGGCAGGAGGTTCAGAGCGCCAGCGGGCTGCGCCTGGAAATCGTCCACTACCGCCCTGCGCACGTGCAGCCGCCTGCATAAACACGCCGTGCGTAGGCCCTCGCAAGTATCAATTCAATAGCACTACCGGCAAACAAAACCTTGGCTACAGGCCAAAACAGCATGAAATTAGCCACCTGGAACGTGAATTCGCTCACCGTGCGGCTGCCGCAGGTACTCGACTGGCTGGCCGCGCAAGAGGCCGCAGGCGCGGCGATTGACGTGCTGGCGCTGCAGGAAACCAAAACCACCGACGACAAGTTTCCCCGCGAGGCGATTGAAGCTGCCGGCTACCAGGTGGCATTCTTTGGCCAGAAAACCTACAACGGCGTGGCACTGCTGTCCAAAACGCCGGCGCTGGACGTGGTGAACAACATCCCCGGATTCGCCGACGACATGGCCCGCGTCATCTCCGCCACGGTGGCGGGCGTGCGCGTCGTCGGCGCCTACTTTCCCAACGGCCAAGCCCCCGGCACCGACAAGTTTGACTACAAAATGCGCTGGCTGCGCGCCCTGCGCGAATGGTTGCAGGGCGAGTTGGCGCTGCACCCACACCTGGTGCTGATGGGCGACTACAACATCACCTTTGACGACCTCGATGTGTGGGACCCGGTGGGCATGCTGGAGCAAATCCACTGCACCACCGAGGAACGCAACCACCTGCGTGCGCTGGTGAGCCTGGGGCTGTGCGACAGCTTGCGGCTGTTTGAGCAACCGCCCAAAAGCTACAGCTGGTGGGACTACCGCGAGATGGCCTTCCGCCGCAACCGCGGGCTGCGCATTGACCACATTTTGATCAGCCAGGCGCTGCGGCCCCGCGCGCAAAGCTGCGTCATTGACAAAACCCCGCGCAAAAATGAACGCCCGAGTGACCATACGCCCGTGGTCTTGACGCTTCAAAACATATAGCGGCACCGGCAATAAACACCTTGGCTACAGCCCTAAAGCACTTCAAAAAATGGAACTTCGGGCTATGTAGCCCTCCCGGCGGCCAGTTCAACGCTTTTTCTTCGGCAGCAAACCCATCGCTTCACGCTGTTTGTCAACGCGGTTCTGCTTTTTCTTCTGTTCTTTTTCCATCTGCTGGCGTTTGGTCAAGCCGGTGCTGTCGGCAAACCACCACCACGCCATCGCCAAACCAAACGGCAGCAACACCAGCCACCAGCTCAGCCCCGTCACCACAGGGGTCACTTCCAGGTATTTCATCAAAACCAAGGCCACACCCAAGATCAAGAAAAACATCACTGCCTCCGGCTAGGTTTTGCAGCCGCCAACCTGCCAAGTCAACCGCGCTGCCTACAATTGCGTTAAGGAACTGTAGCGCAAGGCCCGTTTTTCAAGCCCCGCCTGTTCAAAGGAATAACCCCATGAAAAGCATTCTTTTTGCCCTCCTCAGCGCTGCCGCGCTGGCCAGCCCTGCCTGGGCTGATCAAGCCCTGGCCACCTCGAAAAACTGCATGGCCTGCCACGCGGTGGACAAAAAAGTGGTCGGCCCTTCCTACAAGGATGTGGCCGCCAAATACGCCAGTGACAAATCCGCAGTGGACAAGCTGGCCGCCAAAGTCGTCAAGGGCGGTATGGGCGTCTGGGGACCCATCCCCATGCCGGCCAATGCGCAGGTGAGCGAGGCTGAAGCCAAGAAACTGGTGACCTGGATTCTGGCCACCAAGTAAGTCGCGCTTCAAACCCAAACACGCCACCACAAAAAAACCCGCTGCACTGCAGCGGGTTTTTTATTGTTAGCCTGGGATTTCAGGCTCGACAAGTGTTGCGAGCTGAGCCAGGGATTCTTGCCAGCCCAGGTAGCACATTTCCAGCGGAATGGCCTCGGGGATGCCGGACTGAGTGACGTTGAGTTCTGTTCCACAAAGGACCGGCGTCAGAAATACCGTTACTTCAAGAACGCCGGGCAAGTTCGGGTCTTCAAACCTGTCGGTGTATCGGATGCGCTCATTGGGAACCAGCTCCAGGTATTCGCCACCGAATGAGTGAGCGTTGCCTGTTGAAAAGTTATGGAACGACATTCTGAAAGTGCCGCCGACGCGGGCGTCCATGTGGTGCACCGTGCAGGTGAAGCCGTACGGTGGCAGCCACTTTGCCATGGCTTGCGCCTCGAGGAACGCGCGATAGACCTTCTCGGGCTTGGTACGCAGGACTCTGTGAAGACGAACGGTGCGAGTGGACATGGAATTGCTCCTGAAAGGGGGATGACGAGGGGCGCTTGCGATGTTTAACTTGGACGTAACCGGCGACCGCAAACCAGTGCGACCGAAGGGAGCAGACGCCTGCGGGCGTCCGTGTTGACGGGCATGTTAAGTCTCAACGCAGCCATGATGGAGAAGCATTTCAAATGTGTAGGGGGTTGCCACGATTTCGTGTTCAAGTATGCCCATGGAACCTAGCCACTGACCATTCGCATCCAGCTTGTCAGTGATATGTATAGAAATGCAGAACCGGGCCGCTCGGTTCACCAGCAGCTTCTGCAATGAGTCGACGGCCTGCCAAGGAAAATCCCCGGCACGAAACGTCAGCGCACGCACTCCGTCACCGTAGAAGTCCTGATTGTGGAACCAGACATCAGAGCACTCCCAGGGGCCAACGAGCGGAACCAAGTTGCTTTCGATCGCTTCCTGGAGTTCCCCATCAATGTCCCCGTGGGCGTCGCCCTGCGTCTCGAAAAACTCGTAAGACCCCTTCAGTGCTTGCACTTCGGACCAGTAAGCGTCTTCAGACGGAACAACGCTAACGCGGGCAGCCATGGGTTTTGAGACTTAACTTAATTTGGACCGTCGGATAACCTGAATACCCAGTTTATCCAACGAAATAAGCTGACAAGTCATTTGACGGCCCAACTTCGATGGGGCTTGCAAACCGCATGACAGCTGGCTTTTTGATGTGAACACCGTGTTTTTAAACATGTTTTCCTATCTATGAAGCCGTCGTCTATCTTTCCCAGTCCCCGCACCTGCTGGAGCAGGCGCGGGAGGTCATTCGTTACAAACACTTTGACGATGCTGGCCCCAGAGCGTCAGGTATCGGTACACACCCTGCGTGACAGCATTGCCACTAGCCATCTGGCTACAGCTTCTCGGCCAGCTGCTCCAATATCGCCGGGTTCTCCAGTGTGCTGGTGTCCTGCGTAATCGCCTCGCCCTTGGCAATGCTGCGCAGCAAGCGCCGCATGATTTTGCCGCTGCGGGTCTTGGGCAGGTTGTCGCCAAAGCGGATGTCTTTGGGCTTGGCAATCGGCCCGATTTCTTTGGCCACCCAGTCGCGCAGTTCTTTGGCGATTTGCTTGGCTTCTTCGCCAGTGGGGCGGCTGCGCTTCAAGACCACAAAGGCGCAGATGGCCTCGCCAGTCAAATCGTCGGGGCGGCCGACCACGGCGGCTTCGGCCACCAAATCAGTTTTGCTCACCAGCGCCGATTCAATTTCCATCGTGCCCATGCGGTGGCCGGAGACGTTGAGCACATCGTCAATACGGCCGGTGATGCGGAAATAGCCGTTGTCCACATTGCGCACCGCGCCGTCGCCCGCCAGATACGTGGTGCCGCCCATTTCTTCCGGGAAATAGCTTTTCTTGAAACGCTCCGGGTCGCCCCAGATGGTGCGGATCATGCTGGGCCAGGGGCGCTTCATCACCAAGTTGCCGCCGGAGCCATTGGGAATGTCTTTGCCGGTTTCATCCACCACGGCCATCATGATGCCGGGCAGCGGCAGCGTGCACGAACCCGGCACCAGTGGCGTGGCACCAGGCAGCGGCGTGATCATGTGGCCACCGGTTTCGGTCTGCCAGAAGGTGTCCACAATCGGGCAGCGCTCGCCGCCCACATGCTTGTAGTACCACATCCAGGCTTCGGGGTTGATCGGCTCGCCCACGCTGCCGAGGATGCGCAGGCTACTGAGGTTGCTGCGGGCAGGGTGGACTTTCTCGTCTGCTTCAGCGGCTTTAATGAGCGAACGAATCGCTGTGGGTGCGGTGTAGAACACGCTGACTTTGTGCCGCTCAATCGTTTGCCAGAAGCGCCCGGCGTTCGGGTAGGTGGGCACCCCCTCAAACACCACTTGCGTGGTGCCGGCCGCCAGTGGTCCGTAAGCGACATAACTGTGGCCAGTGATCCAGCCGATGTCGGCAGTACACCAGAACACGTCGGACGGCTGGATGTCAAAAGTCCAGTCCATGGTGAGCTTGGTCCACAGCAAATAGCCGCCGGTGGAGTGCTGTACCCCCTTGGGTTTGCCGGTGGAGCCCGAGGTATACAAAATAAACAGCGGGTGCTCGGCACCCACTTGCAAGGGCACGCATTCGGTGCTTTGGCCTGAGAGCGCCTCGGCAAAGGTTTTGTCGCGGCCAGGGGTCATGTTGCAAACAGTGGGTGTGCGCATGTAGACCAGCACGTTTTTGAGCGTGGTGCAGCCGCCCAGGTCCAGGCCTTCATCGACGATGGATTTGAGCGGCAGCTCTTTGCCGCCGCGCATCTGGTAGTTGGCGGTAATCACCGCTACCGCACCGGCATCAATAATGCGCTCGTTGAGCGCCTTGGCCGAGAAGCCGCCAAACACCACGCTGTGCGTCGCGCCGATGCGGGCGCAGGCTTGCATGGCCACCACGCCCTCAATGGTCATGGGCATGTAGATGATGACGCGGTCACCTTTTTGAATGCCTTGGGCTTTGAGCGCATTGGCGAACTGGCTCACGCGGGCCAACAACTCTTTGTAGGTGACTGTGGTCACCTCGCCGTCGTCAGCTTCAAAAATGATGGCGGTTTTGTGCTCGACAGGCGTGCCCATGTGCTTGTCGAGGCAGTTGGCACTGGCGTTCAGCTCGCCATCGGCAAACCACTGGTAGAAAGGCGCATTGGACTCGTCCAGGGTCTGGGTGAAAGTCTTGCTCCAGACCACATTCTCGCGCGCCAGGCGAGCCCAGAAACCCTCAAAGTCTTGCTCCGCCTCGGTACACAACGCATGGTAGGCACCCATGCCCGAGATTCGCGCAGCGGCAACAATGGCTTCCGACGGAGGGAACACGCGGCTTTCAACCAGTGTCGATTCAATGGCACTCATTTTTTTGTCTCCTGATGTGAACTTGTTTTTTTAAGCTTTTAAATATCGGGGTTTGCTCTTACAAGCCACTGACACCCCAAACAGCTCAGGCCGACACCCAATTTACCGAATAAAAAGCCCGGTCACACAGCGCTCCTACAATCAGCGCCTAAGTAAAAACCCGGAAACCGCCATGAGCCAAGACCCTCTACCCAGCTCGAAATCAGCCAGCGCGCTGTCCAGCTTTATTTTTGCCAGCCGCTGGCTGCAATTGCCGCTGTACCTCGGCTTGATCGCGGCGCAAGGTGTCTATGTGTGGCACTTTTTGGTGGAGCTGTTCCACCTGATTGAAGCCGCATTTGGCAGCCAGACTGCACTGCAAATACTGGTGAGCAGCATTGGCTACAAAGACGGCACCACGGTGACGGCGCTCAATGAGGTCATCATCATGCTGGTGGTGCTGGCGCTGATTGACGTGGTGATGATCTCCAACCTGCTCATCATGGTGATCGTCGGCGGCTACGAAACCTTTGTCAGCCGCATGAATTTGCAAGACCACCCCGACCAGCCTGAGTGGCTGAGCCATGTGAATGCCGCTGTGCTCAAGGTCAAGCTGGCCACCGCCATCATCGGCATCAGCTCGATTCACCTGCTCAAAACCTTCATCAACGCTGCCAATTACGACGTGAAAGTGCTGATGTGGCAAACGCTGATTCACGTGGTGTTTTTGCTCAGCGCGATTGCCATCGCTTATACCGATAAATTGATGGCCACTATTCCCGCGCCGCACAAGTAAGCCCGGGGCCCGGTCAACGTGCGCGCAGTAACAACATTACGCCAACCGCGGCCGACAGCAGTGAGCCGCCCAGCACGCCCAGCTTGACCTGGGCTTCATAGGCAGCAAGCCCCTCAAAGGCCAGGCTGCCAATGAACAGGCTCATGGTAAAGCCAATGCCGCACAGTACACACACGCCCAAAAACTGCGCCCAGCTTGCCTGGCTGGGCAACTGGGCACCGCCAAAGCGTATCAGCAGCCACGACGCGCTGAACACGCCCACTGCCTTGCCCAGCAGCAAACCCGCCGCAATGCCCAGCGGCACGCCTTGCAGCAAGGCGGCCGCTGTCAGGCCTTCGAGCGAAACGCCTGCATTGGCAAAGGCAAAGCCAGGCAATACCAAGAATGCCACCCAGGGATGCAGCGCGTGCTCGGCGGTTTTAAGTGGTGAGCCCCCCTTGCCGTCGGCCATGGGGATAGCCAGCGCGGCAATCACCCCGGCCAACGTGGCATGCACCCCGGACTTGAGCACACAGACCCAGACTACCAGACCAATCACCACATATGGCCCGATGCGCACCACTCGCGCCCGATTCAGTGCCAGCAGCAGGCAGGCCCCCACAGCCGCAGCCAGCAGCATGTTCAGTGACAACTTGTCTGTGTAGAAAAAGGCAATGATGAGAATGGCACCCAGGTCATCAATAATGGCCACCGCCGTCAAAAACAGCTTGAGCGAAAGCGGCACACGGCTGCCGAGCAGCGCCAAAATGCCCAGGGCAAAGGCAATGTCGGTAGCCGCCGGTATGGCCCAGCCGCGCAGGGCGACGGTGTCGCCCCAATTGATCGCGGCATAAATGAGCGCGGGCACCAGCATGCCGCCCAAGGCTGCCCCGGCGGGCAGCAACACCTGCGCGCGGCTGGCCAACTCGCCCTCCAAAACCTCGCGCTTGATCTCCAGGCCAACCGTGAAAAAGAACACTGCCATCCACAAGTCGTTGATCCACAGGGTCATGGGCTTGGACAGTACCAGCCAGTCGTTGCCCAGACGCACTTCAAAGCGCAAATTCAGCAGGCGCTGGTAGACATCGGCCCAGGGCGAATTACTCAGCAACAAGGCCAGCAGCGCCGCCAGCGCCAGCAGCACGCCGCCAAACGCTTGCGAACCGATGAAATCGTTGATCCGGTGGGTAAGGCGTTTGATTTGGGACACGGCACTGGCTTGTAGATAGAACGCTGATCTGCGTCTGATTTAGTAGACTGCTGGCATTATGAATACGACTACCCTACGACAAGCTGACCTGATCGAATCGGTAGCCGCTGCGCTGCAATTCATCAGCTACTACCATCCCGCAGACTACATTGCCCACCTGGCTCGGGCTTATGCGCGCGAGCAAAGCCCGGCCGCTAAAGACGCCATTGCACAAATTCTGACCAACTCGCGCATGTGCGCCGAGGGGCACCGGCCCATTTGCCAGGACACCGGCATCGTCAATGTGTTTCTGAAAATCGGCATGAATGTGCGGTTTGAAGGCTTTACCGGCTCGGTGGACGACGCGGTGAATGAAGGCGTTCGCCGCGCCTATTTAAACCCTGACAACAAGCTGCGCGGCAGCATCCTGGCCGACCCGCACTTTGCGCGCAAAAACACCGGCGACAACACCCCCGCCGTCATTCATACCGAGCTGGTGGTCGGCAATACGGTCGACGTCACAGTGGCGGCCAAAGGCGGCGGCAGCGAGAACAAAAGCAAGCTCGTCATGATGAACCCGAGCGACAGTCTGGTGGATTGGGTACTCAAGACCTTACCCACCATGGGCGCGGGCTGGTGCCCACCGGGCATGCTGGGCATCGGCATCGGCGGCACGGCGGAAAAAGCCATGTTGCTGGCCAAGCAAAGCCTGATGGAGGACATCGACATGCACGAGCTGCTGGCGCGCGGCCCGGCCAACAAAACTGAAGAATTGCGCATCGAGCTGTATGAAAAAGTCAACGCGCTGGGCATTGGTGCCCAAGGCCTGGGCGGCTTGACGACGGTGCTAGACATCAAGATCAAGATGTACCCCACCCATGCGGCAGGCAAGCCGGTCGCGATGATCCCCAACTGCGCGGCCACCCGCCACGCGCACTTTGTACTCGACGGTTCGGGTCCGGCCTATCTGGAGCCGCCTTCGCTTGACCTGTGGCCCGATGTGCATTGGGCGCCCGATTACAACAAAAGCCTGCGGGTGGACATGAACACCCTCACGCGCGAGCAAGTTGCCGCGTGGAAACCGGGCGACACGCTGCTGCTGTCAGGCAAGATGCTCACCGGCCGCGACGCCGCACACAAGCGCATCCAGGACATGCTGGCCAAGGGCGAGAAGCTGCCCGTGGACTTCACCAACCGGGTGATTTACTACGTTGGCCCGGTGGATCCGGTACGGAATGAAGTGGTCGGCCCGGCAGGCCCCACCACGGCCACCCGGATGGACAAATTCACCGAAATGATGCTGGCGCAAACAGGCCTGATTGCGATGATTGGCAAGGCCGAACGTGGGCCTACCGGCGTTGAAGCCATCAAAAAACACCAGAGCGCCTACCTCATGGCGGTAGGCGGCGCCGCCTACTTGGTCAGCAAAGCCATCAAAACCGCCAAGGTGGTGGGCTTTGAGGATTTGGGCATGGAGGCCATCTATGAATTTGACATGCTTGACATGCCAGTCACCGTGGCGGTGGACGCGGGCGGAACCAGCGCGCACATCACCGGCCCGGCGATCTGGCAGGAGAAAATCGCCACAGGCGCGTTCAAGAATATTCCGCTGAACGCTGCTTGAACACGCCAGACCCTGCCGCGCCCATCGGCGTATTCGACAGCGGCATCGGCGGCCTGAGTATTTTGCGGGCGCTGCGCAGCGAGCTTCCCGGCGAACATTTCATCTACCTGGCCGATAGTGGCCACGCTCCCTACGGCGAGCGCGGCGATGCGTACGTGATCGAGCGCAGCCGCAAGGCGGCAGCGTATTTGCGCGGTCAGCACCGCATCAAAGCGCTGGTGGTGGCTTGCAACACCGCCACTGCCGCCGCCATTCATCTGCTGCGGGCCGAGCAGAAGGGCCTGCCCATCGTCGGGGTGGAGCCGGCCATCAAGCCCGCTGCGTTACTGAGCCAAACCCGGCGCATCGCGGTGCTGGCCACACGCGGCACGCTGGCCAGCGGCAAATTTCAGGCACTTCTGGCTACGCTGGCCGGGCAGGCTGAGTTTGTATGCCAGCCCTGCGATGGCCTGGCGGATGCCATTGAGCAAAGCATCGGCACCGAAGACGCTACAAAAATAGAAGCGCTATGTGCAAGTTATACGCTGGCTACAGGCCAATTCGGCATAAAAAAAGGGCAAATCGACACGCTGGTGCTCGGTTGCACGCATTACCCCTTCGCCAGCGACCTGCTGCAGCGTCTGGTGGGGCCGGAGGTCACGCTGGTGGAAACCGGCGCACCCGTGGCGCGGCAGACGCGAAGCCTTCTGGAGGCGGATCAACTGATGCGCCCTGCGGCGACGCAAGTCGGCTCGGTCATGCTGCTGACTACCGGCCCGGCGGCAGCGCTGTCAGCGGCAGCGCAGCGCTGGCTGCAATTGCATGGTGAGGCCACGGCGCTGGCCTTGTAGGCTCTGCGCTATTCGCGCATCCGGCCAGTGGAGTCGATCAGGCTGAGCTCCACCATTTTCGAGGCCACCCGCTCCTCGGCAAAATGCACGCGAAAACCGCCCACACTCACGTCGTCCAAGGCATCGAGTGCTTTGCGCAGCCGGGCCCGGGTGGGGCCGTCTTTGCTGACGATGCGGTTCAGGGCTTCGGTGTAAACCCGCGCCGCAATATAGCCTTCGAGCATGTAGACATTGGGCTTGCCCAGCTTGGCGCTGGCAGCGTCTGCCCTCAAGTCGCGCACCACCGGAACCTTGGCGTTGTCGCTCTTGGGCACAATCCTGGCTACCACCACGCCCGCACCCGCCGGGCCAAGCAGGTCGGCCAGCAAACTCTCACCCGTGCTGGAAAAGCCGTACACCGGGCCGCGAAAGCCCTTGACGCGCAGCTCTTTGATGGCGATGGCCGCGCCCGCCGAATCGGCGATCAACAACACCGACTCCGGCCGCGCAACGAGGGCTTTGTCAATGCTGTCAATCGGCACTTTGGCAAGCAGATTGGCACCCAGCCCGCCCATGGTGCGTTCGGCCGAATCGAGCGCGGCGAGCGACTCGGCGTCCTTGGCGTGGACGATTGCAAGTTTGCGCGCGCCCAGAATCTCAGCATGCCGGGTGATGGCCGCTGCCTCTTCTGAATAGCCAGGCCGCAGCGAGTACAAGTTGGGGAAATTGGCGCCGCGAAATTCGTCAGCGCCTGACATCGGGGCAAACAGCAAGACATCGGTGTCTTTGATCGCCGTGTAAGCGGCCGTGACTTGCTGCGTGCCGTAGTAGCCAAACAGCGACAACACTCCTTGCTCAAGCAGCTTTTTGGTGTTGGCTACCGTAGCGGCGGAATTGCCAGCGTCGTCCATCGTCACCAGCTCAATTTTGCGGCCGCTCACGCCGCCGGCGGCGTTGACCCGGTCAAAGTACAGCCGCGCGCCCTGGGCAAACGGAACGGCAAGCACCGACCCCGGCCCCGTCATGGCTACCGACTGACCGATAACGATGGTGGATTTGGTGACGCCATCTTGGGCCAGCGCTGGCTGGCCCAGCGCCGCCCAATACAAGAGGCCCAGAGATACGAAGAAAGTTTGTAGTGGCTTCACCAAAGTCCTTTTTATGTGCCCAACACTGCGCAGAGGGCTGTCTTTACTGACTTTAGTCTTACAGACGATGATGAGCCATCCGCATCTGCCCTAGTGCTGAGCCAACTTGCTGCCAAGTAATTGCACCGGAGCGCATAGGCCGGGGCTTCAGTTCAAGTCGCGGCAGTCGGCGCGTTGGCTGCCGCCTGCCCGCGCGCCATGTCGAGCGGCCACAGCAGCAGCAAACCCATGACAAACAACACGGCAGTAGAGAGAATCGCCAGTCGCTGGTCGCCACCCGACAACCACGCAATGGTGCCAAAGCTCAAGGGGCCAATGATGCTGGCCAGACGCACGGCAAACGTCCACAAACCATAGAACTCAGCAAGCTGCCGGGCCGGCGCGAGCAGCCCCACCATGGCGCGGCCAGCCGATTGGCTGCTGCCCATGCATAAACCAGCCAATGCAGCGGCGTACCAAAAATCGGTTTTGGTCGTGGCCAGCGCTGCCAGGACGCAAGTGATGATCCAGCCCACCAGTGTCAGAGCCAGGGCCAAGCGGTGGCCGATGCGGTCCTGCCCATAGCCAAAAACAAAAGCGCCAATGGCAGCCGCCAGATTGAGCGCAAAGATCAGCACCATGGTTTCTTGCTGGGCAAAGCCTATGACTTGCTCGGCATAAATGGCCGCCAGCGCAATCGTTGCTGCCACGCCGCCCTGGTAGCTGACGGTGCTGGCGAGCAACCACATCAAATCCCGGTACTGTCGCGCCTGCACAAAGGTTTGGCGCAACTGGCGCAGCGAGGCACCCAAACCGCCCGCCGGAGCCGTTTGTGCGGGCGCGGCACGCTCTTGCAGTAACGCAAACGTCGCGCAGGCCGAAGCGCCATAAAACACCGCTGTCACCAGCATGGTGATGGGCACGAACTCGGCGGCACTTTGCCCTCGGGCCTGCGCTGACAGCACATAGGCCAGGCACAGGCCCAGTGCCAACATGCCGCCGATATAGCCGAAACTCCAGCCCCAGCCGCTGACTTTGCCCAAGGCTTCAGGCCGCGCCAACTCGGGCAAGAATGACGCCGCCAGCGACTCGCCCCAGGCATAGAAGGTGTTGGCCAGCACGATCAACAGCACGGCAAGCACCACTGTGCCCGGCCCGGTCAATGCCAGGGCTGCGGTAGCCAGGACACACCCTGCGGTGGTGAAGATGAGCAGGCGCTTCTTGGCGGCGCGGGCGTCGGCCCATGCCCCGAGCGCCGGCATGGAAAGCATCACGATCAAAGACGACAGGCTGAGCGCCGCCGTCCAGGCAAAGGTAGCCCAAGGCGCGCGTTGGGCAATGCTGCCCGTGAAATACGCCGCAAACACGGCCGTGATGACAACGGTAGTGAAGGCCGAGTTGGCGAAGTCGTACATCGCCCAGCCAAACACTTCGCGCTTTCGCACCCCAGGGTTCAGGGCGCTCTGAGAAAACAAGGCCATAAATACAGACCTTGGACAGCTCTGCTAGTGCAAATGCCGCGGACGACGCCCGCCATGGCCCGAGCTGCCTGCACCGCCTGAGCTGCCGCGCGGCGGTTTGCCCAGATCGAGTGAGCTGACCAAAACCTCAAACCGCTGAGCAAACAGGCGGTCTATCTCGGCTACGACACCGCCCAACTCGGCACCATCGAAGTGCCGCTCCATCATGTTCACAACATCTTGCACAAGAAGGTCGCGCTGCGCCTGCATGATGGCGGCTGGTGTGGGGCCGACAAAAAGCATCACGAAATCATCACGGGCGTCCTGCGTGCCGGGCGCGCTCTCGTCATCGTCTTCGTCAAAGTCGGTGTCATAGAAAGTCACTTCAATGGAAGCGCCTTGCAGTGACAACTCGTTGAGCGCCATGCACATCTCATCAAGCACCTGGCGGAAGTCCTCGTCACCCGGAACGGTCCAGCATATTTGCAGCACATGCGTTTGGGCGTCAAGTTGAATGCCCGGCTCTTCTTCGTAAGCACTGGTAGCACCGTCAGCCAGCGAGCGAGCGCCGGCGTATTTCCACAGGGGCTTCAGCGCATCTTGCAACTGCTCAAAGCTCACGTCAGGACGCAGGGGCACTTCGCCGTGGACATGGATCTCAAAAGGGGCGTTGTAACTTGGCATGGATTAACTTTAACTGAGTTGGTGCCCCGAACCGGAATCGAACCGGTACGCCCCTTATGCAGGAAAGCGGCGGATTTTAAGTCCGCTGTGTCTACCAATTTCACCACCAGGGCGCGCAGCTTCAAAGCTGCATATTAAGCCTTGAGGCTGGCAAACAAAACAGCCCCGTCAGACCAATGGCGGGGCTGCGAACTAAAACAGCTGGAGGCGCGGCCCGGAGTCGAACCGGGCTAGACGGATTTGCAATCCGTTGCATAACCGCTTTGCTACCGCGCCCTGAACTTAAAACGCTTAAATTTCACCACGCTGCTGATGAAAAAGGGAAGCCGCAGCTTCCCTTTTCATTGAACATGGAGCGGGAGAAGAGTCTCGAACTCTCGACCTCAACCTTGGCAAGGTTGCGCTCTACCAACTGAGCTACTCCCGCGAATACAGCCGCAAATTATAGCGCCATTTAATTGCCTCTTTTGCCAGCGCGTGTAGATTTTCAGTGCTTGATCGATGGGGCCGCAACATCGGCTACTGGCGCAACGGCGGCTGCAGCGGCGGCTGCAGCGGGAACAGAGGCTGGTTCGTCATCGGGCAAAGGCTCAGGCATGCGCACCAGCGCAAGCTCCAGTACCTTGTCGATCCAGCGCACTGGCACGATCTCCAAACCGTTTTTGACGTTCTCGGGAATATCCTGCAAGTCTTTGGCATTCTCTTCCGGGATCAGCACGGTCTTGATGCCGCCGCGCAGGGCCGCCAGCAGCTTTTCTTTCAAGCCGCCAATCGCGGTGACTTCGCCGCGCAGGGTAATTTCGCCCGTCATGGCGACATCGCCGCGCACCGCAATGCCTGTCATGGCCGAAACAAAGGCCGTGGTCATTGCCGCACCGGCGCTCGGCCCGTCTTTGGGCGTAGCGCCGTCGGGCACGTGAATGTGCACGTCTTTTTTCTCAAACGCCTCGTCCTTGATGCCCAGGCGGCGCGAGCGGCTGCGTACCACTGTGCGCGCAGTCTCCACCGATTCTTTCATCACGTCGCCGAGCGAGCCGGTGCGGGTGATGACGCCTTTGCCCGGCATGATGGCCGCCTCGATGGTGAGCAAGTCGCCGCCAACTTCGGTCCATGCCAACCCCACCACCTGGCCGACCTGGTTTTGCTCCTCAGCGCGGCCGTAGGTGAACTTGCGCACACCCAAAAAGTCGTTCAGGTTGTCTGCCGTCACCGTCACCAGTTCGGTGTATTTTTTAAGCTGAATGCCTTTGACCACCTTGCGGCAAATTTTGGACAACTCGCGTTCCAGCGAACGCACACCCGCTTCGCGCGTGTAGTAGCGCACCATGTCGCGTACCGCCGGCTCGGTGATGAGCAACTCTTCAGCCTTGACACCGTTGTTCTTGAGCTGTTTGGGCAACAGGTATTTGCAGGCAATATTGGTTTTTTCGTCTTCGGTGTAGCCAGACAGCCGAATCACCTCCATCCGGTCGAGCAGCGCCGGAGGAATATTCATGGAGTTGGACGTGGCGACAAACATCACGTCGCTCAGATCAAAATCCACCTCGACGTAATGGTCGCCAAAAGTGTGGTTTTGCTCTGGGTCAAGCACCTCGAGCAAGGCACTCGAGGGGTCGCCGCGAAAGTCGGTGCCCAGCTTGTCGATCTCGTCGAGCAGGAACAGCGGATTGCGGGTGCCGACTTTGGTCAGGTTTTGCAACACCTTGCCCGGGAGCGCGCCAATGTAGGTGCGGCGGTGGCCGCGAAGTTCGGCCTCGTCACGCATGCCGCCCAGGGCCATGCGCACGTACTTGCGGCCAGTGGCTTTGGCAATCGACTGGCCGAGTGAGGTTTTACCGACCCCAGGGGGGCCTACCAGGCAAAGAATCGGCGCTTTGACTTTGTCCACCCGCTGCTGCACCGCAAGGTATTCCAGGATGCGGTCTTTGACTTTTTCCAGGCCGTGGTGATCTTCGTTGAGCACCACCTCGGCATTACCAAGGTTGTGCTTGATCTTGGTTTTCTTGCTCCACGGCAAGGCCGTCAGCACGTCAATGTAGTTGCGCACCACAGTGGCTTCGGCCGACATCGGTGACATCAGCTTTAACTTTTTCAGCTCGCCCTCGGCTTTTTTCAGCGCCTCTTTGGGCATCTTGGCCAACTTGATTTTTTTCTCAATCTCTTCGATGTCAGCGCCCTCTTCGCCTTCACCGAGTTCTTTTTGAATCGCCTTGACCTGCTCGTTCAAATAAAAATCGCGCTGGTTCTTCTCCATCTGGCGCTTGACGCGGCCGCGGATCTTTTTGTCCACGTTGAGGATGTCTACCTCGCGCTCCAATTGGCCAAACAGATTTTCCATGCGCGGCTTGATCTCTGACAACTCGAGCACCTGCTGCTTGTTCTCCAACTTGAGCGGCAGGTGCGCGGCAATCGTGTCGGCCAAGCGTCCTGAATCATCAATGCTGGAGATGGACGTCAAAATTTCCGGAGGAATTTTCTTGTTCAGCTTGACGTACTGGTCAAACTGCTGCATCAGTGCGCGGCGCAGCGCCTCAATCTCATTGGTTTTGGGCGCTGGCTGATCAGACTCAATCGGCGTGACCTTGGCTGTGAAGTGCGATTCGCCTTCTTCGATCTGATTCACCTGCGCGCGCTGTTGGCCTTCAACCAGCACTTTGACAGTACCGTCTGGCAATTTGAGCATTTGCAAAATGGTCGAGACGCAGCCCATGTCAAACATGTCGGCGACCGAGGGCTCGTCTTTGGCAGCGGTTTTTTGCGCTACCAGCATGATGCGGCGCTCCGACTCCATGGCGGCTTCCAGGGCCTTGATGCTTTTGGGGCGGCCGACAAACAGCGGGATCACCATGTGCGGGAACACCACCACGTCGCGCAATGGCAACAGCGGCAGGTCAATCAGGGTGGAGGGCATGGGGATTTGGCCAGACATGGGCGTCCTTGAGGTATTCGGGCAAAGGTTAAGGTCTGGTGAGCAAGTGGGCTTGCTTGGGGGATTATCAAGCGGCGCGAATGCAAAGTAGGCGGGGCGCAGGCTCAGGCTTGCTTGGCGGCTTCACGGTAAACCAGCAGCGGCGGCTTGTTTTCTTCGATGGTGGACTCGTCAATCACGACTTTGTCCACATTGCTGCTGGTGGGCAAATCAAACATCGTGCCCAAAAGCGATTGCTCCAAAATCGAGCGCAAGCCGCGTGCACCTGTCTTTCGGGCCAACGCCTTGCGTGCAATGGCCTTGAGCGCCGAAGGGCGAATTTCAAGATCCACTCCCTCCATCGCCAGCAGCTTGCCGTATTGCTTGATGAGCGCGTTTTTGGGCTCAACCAGAATTTGCACCAGCGCGTCTTCACTCAGCTCGGCCAAAGTCGCCACCACGGGCATGCGGCCGACGAGTTCGGGAATCAGGCCAAATTTAATCAAATCTTCGGGCTCCACTTCCTTGAACACCTCGGTCAGGGCGCGCTGCGCCTTGCTTTTGACTGCCGCGCCAAAACCAATGCCCGATGACTCAGTGCGGTTTTCAATGACTTTTTCCAGCCCAGAGAAGGCACCGCCGCATATGAAGAGGATGTTGGTCGTGTCGATCTGCAAAAAGTCCTGGTTGGGGTGCTTGCGCCCGCCTTGCGGCGGTACGCTGGCCATCGTGCCTTCAATCAGCTTTAACAGAGCCTGCTGCACGCCCTCGCCCGAGACATCGCGGGTGATCGACGGGTTGTCGGATTTGCGCGAGATTTTGTCAATCTCGTCGATATACACAATGCCGCGCTGCGCCCGCTCCACCTCGTAATTGCAGCTTTGCAGCAGCTTGGAGATGATGTTTTCGACATCCTCGCCGACATAACCGGCTTCGGTCAGGGTGGTGGCGTCGGCCATCACAAACGGCACGTCAAGCATGCGCGCCAGCGTTTGCGCCAGCAGGGTTTTGCCCGAACCGGTGGGGCCGATCAGCAAAATATTGCTCTTGGCCAGCTCGATGTCATCCTTGCGGGCTTTTTCCTTGTGTTTGAGGCGCTTGTAGTGGTTATAGACGGCCACCGCCAGAATGCGCTTGGCCACGTCCTGGCCAATCACGTAGTTGTCAAGGTTGGCCTTGATCTCCGACGGTGTCGGCAAATCAGCCGAATCTGCGCGCGTGTCATCCGCTGCGGGGAGCTCGTCACGGATGATTTCATTGCACAAGTCAATGCACTCATCGCAAATAAACACCGACGGCCCGGCAATGAGTTTTTTGACCTCGTGCTGGCTCTTGCCGCAAAAAGAGCAGTACAAGGTTTTCTCGCCGGAAGCGCCTTTTTTATCGGCCATGTGGTCTAAACCCTCAATAAACTACTATTAAATGGATAGCTATACCGGCAGAATCTACCTTAGCTAGAGGCCAATTTGACATTAAAAATCGGGAAAAGTCGGCGAAAAGAGCATTTCAACGCCTGGGGCCACTGCCTGTCCAAAACCAGTTTAACCCGACTTGTTTGGCCATTGCGCAGTGCTGCCCAAGCCCAGAAAACCACACCGCAGCGGACCCGATTCAAACCGGCAACTCAGGGCCGCTTGGCAATCACCTGGTCCACCACGCCGTACTCTTTGGCCTCGTCGGCAAACATGAAGTAGTCGCGCTCGGTGTCGCGCTCGATTTTCTCGACCGTCTGGCCGGTGCGCTCGGCCATGATGCGGTTGAGCTGGTCGCGGGTTTTCAAAATATCGCGGGCGTGGATTTCAATGTCGCTGGCCTGGCCTTGCGCGCCGCCCGAGGGCTGGTGAATCATCACGCGAGAATTGGGCAGGGTAAAGCGTTTGCCCTTGGCCCCGGCGGCGAGCAAAAACGCGCCCATGCTGGCGGCCATGCCGACACACAGCGTCGAGACTTCAGGCTTGATGAACTGCATCGTGTCGTAGATGGCCATGCCGGCGGTGACCGAGCCGCCAGGCGAATTGATATAAAACGAGATGTCTTTGTCGGGGTTTTCGCTCTCCAAAAACAAGAGCTGCGCGACCACCAGATTGGCGGTCTGGTCATTTACCGGGCCGACCAGAAAAATCACCCGCTCCTTGAGCAGGCGCGAGTAAATGTCATAGCTGCGCTCACCCCGGCCGGACTGCTCGATCACCATGGGCACCATGCCCAGGCCGCGGGTTTCAAAAGACAGGTCAAGTGCGCTCATGGGGAATCCTGGTAATGATGATTTTCTGCAATTGAGGCCGGGCCGCACCG
>JBJXED010000038.1:0-3106 GCA_046155225.1 Burkholderiaceae bacterium | reverse complement strand
CAATCGCCTCGTCTTGCCCCACCACGCGCTGGTGCAATTTGTCCTCCATCACCAGCAATTTGTCTCGCTCGCCTTGCATCAGCTTGGCTACCGGGATGCCAGTGGCGCTGGCCACCACTTCGGCGATTTCCTCAGCACCGACCTGGGTGCGCAGCAGTTGGGGGCGGCCACTACCGTCCTTGTTTTTGCCCTTGTTTTCCTCGCTGGCCTGCGCCTCTTTGAGCTTTTTCTCCAACTCGGGCAGCTTGCCGTATTGCAGCTCGGCGACTTTGTTGAAGTCGCCTTTGCGGGTCAATTCTTCAATCTGGAAACGGGTTTTTTCAATGTCTTCCATCACCGTGGCGCTGCCCTGGGCCTGGGCCTTTTCGGCCTTCCAAATTTCGTCCAAATCGGCGATTTCTTTTTGCAGCTTGCCAATTTCTTCTTCAATCAGGACAAAACGCTTTTTCGACGATTCGTCTTTCTCACGCTTGACTGCTTCACGCTCAATTTGCAGCTGAATCAAACGCCTATCGAGCTTGTCCATCACCTCGGGTTTGGAGTCCATCTCGATCTTGATTTTGCTGGCGGCTTCGTCGATCAAGTCAATCGCTTTGTCGGGCAAAAAGCGGTCAGTGATGTAGCGGTGACTCAGCTCGGCAGCGGCCACGATGGCTGGGTCAGTAATCTGAACGCCGTGGTGCACCTCGTACTTTTCTTGCAGGCCGCGCAAGATGGCAATGGTGGCCTCCACCGTCGGCTCGCCGACCAGGATTTTCTGAAAACGCCGCTCCAGCGCGGCGTCTTTCTCAATGTATTTGCGGTATTCGTCCAGCGTGGTCGCGCCCACGCAATGCAACTCGCCGCGGGCCAGCGCAGGTTTGAGCATATTGCCGGCGTCCATCGCGCCTTCGGCTTTGCCCGCGCCGACCATGGTGTGCAACTCGTCAATGAAAACAATCGTCTGGCCTTCGTCTTTGGCCAGTTCTTTCAGCACAGTTTTCAGCCGCTCTTCAAACTCGCCGCGAAATTTGGCCCCGGCCAACAGCGCCGCCATGTCGAGTGACAAGACCCGTTTGCCCTTGAGCGATTCGGGCACCTCGCCCGCCACAATGCGCTGCGCCAGCCCTTCAACAATCGCCGTTTTGCCCACCCCCGGCTCGCCAATCAGCACCGGGTTGTTCTTGGTCCGACGCTGCAAGACCTGGATGGCGCGGCGAATCTCGTCGTCACGGCCAATCACCGGGTCAAGCTTGCCCATGCGGGCGCGCTCGGTCAGGTCCATGCAGTATTTTTTCAGTGCCTCGCGCTGACCCTCGGCGTCCGCCGTGTTCACGCCCTGGCCGCCGCGCACCGACTCAATTGCGGCTTCCAGGCTTTTGCGAGCCAAGCCATTGGCACGCGCCAACTGGCCCGCGTCGCCCTTGCTATCAGAGAGCGCGAGCAAAAATAATTCACCGGCAATGAACTGGTCGCCGCGCTTCATGGCCTCTTTTTCCGTCGCTTGCAACAGCACGCCCAGATCGCGGCTGCCTTGCACCTGCTCCTGGCCCTGCACTTGCGGCAGTTTTTTGATCGCATCTTCAGTCGCCGCTTGCAGGCCCGGCACATTCACACCCGCTTTTTGCAACAGCGCGCGCGGGCCGTCGTCTTGTTTGAGCATGGCGGCCAGCAAGTGCAGCGGCTCGATGTAGCCGCTGTCGCCCGCCAGGGCGAGCGATTGCGCGTCGGCCAGGGCTTCCTGGAATTTGGTGGTCAATTTATCTTGTCGCATAAACGCTCCGTGTCTTGTTGTCAGCAGTGTGGGCCAGCGCACAAAGCAAGTGCATTGCTACATACGTCGGGGTAATTCAGGACTTTTCAAGCCGGGGACTGCGCGGCAAGTCGCCTAAAATTAGGCCATGAATGTGCATCAACTGTCTGTTACTTACCAACCCGAGCACGACCGGATTCTGGTTCGTGTCAATACCGTGCAGGGCGAGGAATTCCGCTTCTGGATGACGCGGCGGTTGACCTTGCAGCTATGGCCGGTCCTCGTCGAAATCGGCCACCGGCGCCTGTTGGCAGCCGATGTCTCACTGCACCCCGGCGCGGGCCAAGACCCCATGCTGAGCGACCAAGCCCTGTCCATGCTGGCCGAATTCAAAAAAGAAAAAATGCTCAATGAAACGGACTTCAAAACACCGTTCAAACCGCCAACCCTGTGGCCGATGGGGGTCGAGCCGCTGCTGCTGACGCTGGTTGAAGTTAAAGCCATGCCCAACCTGGACTGCCGCCTGAGCCTGCGCGAGGAGTTGCCCGGCACCAAAAAAACACGCGGTTTCCAGCTGCGGCTGGTCCCCGAGTTGATGCAGGGTTTCATGCATCTGTATGAAGCGGCACTGGTGGCCTCCGGCTGGCGCACGGCGGATGCGCCGCTGACGCAAATGGTCCCCGGCAACAAGGTTCTGGACGCTTTCCCCATCCCTAAGGAAAAGTTCTACCTCAATTAGCCTGCACAGGCAATTGCCAGCGCGCGGCGGCCGCGTCATCGCTGGCCCTGGCATCGACCCAGCGCGCACCCAGCGGAGTTGCTTCTTTCTTCCAGAACGGGGCCTGAGTTTTGAGATAGTCCATCAAAAACTCACAAGCCAAAAAACTCTGGCCCCGGTGCGCCGAGGTGACAGCGACCAGCACGATCTGGTCCATGGGTTGCAGCAGGCCGATGCGGTGGATCACCCGCGCGGCATACACATCAAAGCGCGCAAAGGCTTGATCAATCATGGCCTCGATGGCTTTTTCGGTCATGCCGGGGTAGTGCTCGAGTTCCATCGTGGCCACTGTGCTTCCCTCATTGCGGTCACGTACCGTGCCAATGAAACTGCACACGGCACCCACACGCGGATCTTGCGCGCGCAGGGCCGCCACTTCGTCACTCAGGCTGAAGTCGGCGCTCTGGATCGAAACACGGGCCAGCATGTTCAGCCTCCGGTGACGGGAGGGAAAAACGCCACTTCAGCGCCCTCTTGCAGCGCCGCCTGCTCGTCATGCAAGACTTGATTAAGCGCGGCGCGCACCGCTTTGCTGCGTGCCAGTGCGTCGGCATAGGCACCGCCACGGGCGATCAATTCATCGCGCAGCACAGCCA
>JBJXED010000037.1:0-2746 GCA_046155225.1 Burkholderiaceae bacterium | reverse complement strand
GGGCTACACCTGCGCTGCGAGCCGCGCACCCTGGTCAATGGCTTGCTTTGCATCAAGCTCACCGGCTTTAAATGCGCCGCCAATGCACTGGGCGTTGACGCCAAAAACCAACAACTCGTCTGCCAGCGCAAGCCGGCGGCATCGGAAATGGCAAAACTCAGCTGCGGATGCGACTGCTTCAAACCCTTGTGCTTAAAGCTGCAACGAGACAACTAGCGACCGCAGTCGCAGACAGGCGCAAGCGCAGTGCAAGCCAGCGGGAAAGGCCGATGCGCGGATACATCCGCTGGTCAACCCCGTAACACAACGCCAACAAAAGTGCGAGGAGCAACAGGCCCGTCAGGGGCGCCAAGAGCAGGGCCGCCCAGGCTATGAGGCTTGGCAGGACGCCCCATACCAGCATGGCACTGGCATGCGCATTCTCTTGATGCATCGCCGCACCCCAATGCAAGGCCCCTACAAAACTGGCGATGGTGGCGGCGTAGGCGGTGAGTGCGCGTAATACGTCGGGTTGGTGTGCCGGTGCCACCGCCCAACTGGCCAATGCCAAACCCACAAAAGGGATCAGCCCGCCAAGGCCAAGCGCCTGGGCCAGCCTGCCTGGCCCACCATACGCATCCTTGTTCATCTGGGGTCGGCTTGTGCTTCTGAGTCGGTACCGGGCTCGGCGGCGGCTTCGGGTGTGGCGGGCTCACCCACCGGGTAGCACATTTTTTGGCCATCCCACTGCTGGCCGCACCAGCAGTGGCCCTGGGCGTTGATGATGCAGGTACCAGTGCCGCAGCAGCGTTCGTTGTCTTGCATAGATAGCTCCGTAAAAGGTATACCAACATGAGTAGTGCGCCCATGTGTATTGATCACTTCAATGTGGCACTATGGGCATCTCGATTTTGAGTCCGATTTCATTTTGCCCCCCGCCGCGTGGCTTTTCGGTTAAACCTTGCAATCCACAACACCCATGACATTTATCTCTCGTTTTGCTGGCTTGCTGCTGGCCCTAACCACCATGACCAGCCATGCTGTTGAAGAGCCGCCTTACACCGTAGTTCGCAAGCTCGAGGGTGTTGAAGTCCGCGAGTACCCGCCTTTTACGGTTGCAGAGGTTGTTGTTAACGGACCGGCCACGGAAGCTGGGAGCCTAGCCTTTCCCATTCTGGCTGGCTACATTTTTGGCAAGAACAAGGGCGAGCGGAAGTTGGCAATGACTGCGCCCGTCACGCAGGCGGCGGTTCCGGTCAAGCTGGAGATGACCGCGCCCGTCACGCAGACACCGGCAGCCGGCGGCGGCTTTCTCGTGCAATTCGTCTTGCCGCGCGGGGTTACGGTGGCGACTGCGCCCGAGCCGCTGGATGCCCGCGTGATGTTGCGCGAAGTTCCGGTCAGCCGGGTGGCTGTCATCCAGTATTCCGGTTTTTGGTCTGAGGAAAACTACACCGAGCATTTAGCCAAGTTGCAGTCGGCCATGAAAACGGCCAGCATCGCGCCCGCCGGAGAGCCGGTGCTGTCGCGCTACAACGGCCCCATGACGCCGTGGTTTATGCGTCGTAACGAGATTTGGATACCGGTGGCAGCGGGTTCCTGACGCAACAAGCCGCCGTAACGCCGTTCCTTGGCGCGAGACTTCCTCTGCCAGGAGCGAAATCGATAAACAGCACACTTGGCATTGAGCAATCTGGTGATGGGCTAGATAGTCAACGGCGTGTTGGTCCGATGCACGGTACCGATGCTTCTTATTCGAGAGCTGGCTGTAAAGATTGGAATTGGTCTTGCAGAATCTTTGATGCCTATTCAGGTATAGGCCGGAACCTAGGCTATTGCCGCTGCCAAGCAAAAGCACAATGCCTTTTTGAAAGCGCTGGGCTTACGGTTGCTGCCCTGATTCAATCTAATCCCCGCCCAGCCAGGTATAGCTGCCCCAAGGCATCGCGAAAAGCGCTTTTACGCGCATATTCTGCTGTTTTTAATGCTTTATTGGCCTGTAGCCAGCGTATTTCCTGCCCGTGCCGCTATCAATTTCGATTGCTGTAAGGGCGGCCCTGCCATTTGCAATTTACTTGTAAGCTTTTTGCGTTGCCGTGGCACACAGTCTTTAGAGCCCGTTGCTCAATGCATTTGCCCGCTACACCTGCGCCGCCAGCCGCGCGCCTTGGTCAATCGCGCGTTTGTTGCCTAGCTCGCCGGCTTCAAATGCGCCGCCAATGCACTCGGCGTTGCCGCCCAGGGCTGCCAGCTCACCGGCCAGCCTGCGCAAGGGCTCTTGGCCTGCGCAGATCACCACGTGGCAGACTAAATTTTTCATAGCACAAATCAGGAGCTGCACCTGCACGTCTTGATTGAGCAAAAAGCCGTTTTACTATCCAGAAAAGCGTTAAAAAATCTCAAATTCTGCCATTCCAAGCCGCCAGCAGTGCTCCAGTTACCGTCAAACTACATAATTCCCTAAAAAGCAAGCGAATTTTCTGCGCTAAACCTGCCGTAGCCCAATGCAGACGTACGGCTATCACTATCAATAATTGCTATATTTTTGATAAGCCTCTTGCGGCTGACATAGACCGTCCAAGCGCTGCTGCGCTGCTGCCGTCCGCTGCGGGGGAGGGCGGGGCAACTGGTCCAAAGCGATCAGCCGCAGCGCCCGCATCAGTGAGCATCCTTTGAACGCCCCACTCATGTTGGCGGCATTGGCGCAGCAGGCGCGGCTAGCGCTAGACTCGCCCTACATTTGAGGAGCGCTATGAGTACACCCCTA
>JBJXED010000036.1:0-15841 GCA_046155225.1 Burkholderiaceae bacterium | reverse complement strand
GCACGGCCGCAGATGACGCCTTCAATGCCTTCGGACTCGACCGCGCAGAGCTTTTCAATGTCCGCCATGTTGGCCAGGCCACCCGAGGCGATCACCGGAATGGTGAGCGCCTGCGCGAGTTTGACGGTGGCCTCGATATTGATGCCGCTGAGCATGCCGTCGCGGCCGATGTCGGTGTAGATGATGGACTCCACCCCGTAGTCTTCAAACTTTTTTCCCAGGTCAACCACCTCGTGGCCGGTGAGCTTGCTCCAGCCGTCGGTGGCGACTTTGCCGTCTTTGGCGTCCAGGCCGACGATGATGTGGCCGCCGAATGCCGCGCAGGCGTCTTGCAAAAAACCGGGGTTCTTCACGGCGGCGGTGCCGATGATGATGTAGCGGATACCGGCATCGATGTATTTTTCAATCGTGTCCAGGTCGCGGATGCCGCCGCCCAATTGCACCGGGATTTCGCCCAGGTCGACTTCATTAGCGTAGTTTTCCACCGCCTTCAAAATCGACTTGATGGCGGCAAAGTTTTGCGGCTTGCCGGCAAATGCGCCGTTCAAATCGACCAGATGCAGACGCCGCGCGCCACGCTCGAGCCACTGGCGGGCCATGGCGGCGGGGTCTTCGCCAAAGGTGGTGGCTTTTTGCATGTCGCCTTGTTGCAGGCGCACGCAGTGGCCATCTTTCAGGTCAATCGCGGGGATCAAAAGCATGGTGCGGTACGCGGTGGGTCGGCGGCGTGAGGCGGTAGGGTGGCGGGCAGCGGCGACAAGGCCGGACAACGCGGTTTAGGGATTCCAGTGCAGGAAGTTGCGGTACAGCATGAGGCCGTGGCGGGCGCTTTTTTCGGGGTGAAATTGCGTGGCGAAAATATTATCGCGTGCGAGAGCGCTTGTGAAGCGCCCGCCGTAGTCGGTGAAACCCGCACTGTGGTGCATATCTGACGGTTGCGCGTAGAAGCTGTGTACAAAGTAGAAGTAGCTCGCATCGGGCACGTCTGCCCAAAGCGGGTGCACGGTGCCGGTGCTGCCCACGGATTGGGTGACCTGGTTCCAGCCCATTTGCGGCACTTTGTAGCGGCTGCCATCGGGCTGGGTTTGCCCGGCCAGGTTGAACTTGCGCACGCTGCCCGGCAGCAGGCCCAGGCCGTCAGAGGGGCCTTCTTCGCTGTGCTCCAGCAACATTTGCATGCCCACGCAGACGCCAAACAAGGGCTTGCTTTTGGCGGCGTCCAGCACCGCTTGCAGCAGGCCGCCGCCGTGCGCACCGCGCAGCTCGCGCATGCAGTCGGGCATCGCGCCCTGGCCGGGCAAAACCACACGTGCGGCGGCGGCAATCTGCTCGGGCTCGGAGCTGACGCGCACCTGCCACGCGGTGCCGGCGGCAGCGGCTTGTACCGCCTGCGACACCGAGCGCAGGTTGCCCATGCCGTAGTCCACCACCACTACTGTATTCATAGCTATACAGGCAATCTATATGCTGGCCACAGGCCAATTAGGCATTAAAAAGTGGCTACAGGCTGCCTTTGGTCGATGGAATCGCCTCGGGCGCGCGCGGGTCACGCTCCAGCGCCATGCGCAAGGCACGGGCAAAGGCTTTGAACACCGTCTCGGCCTGGTGGTGCGCGTTTTCGCCGCGCAGGTTGTCGATGTGCAGCGTGACAAACGCGTGGTTGACAAAGCCCTGGAAAAACTCGTGCGCGAGCTGGCTGTCAAAGGTGCCGATCATGCCGCTCTTGAACGGCACGTTCATGATCAGGCCGGGGCGGCCGGAAAAGTCCACCACCACACGGCTGAGCGCCTCGTCCAGCGGCACATAGGCGTGGCCGTAGCGGCGAATGCCTTTTTTGTCGCCCACCGCTTTGTGCACTGCCTGGCCCAGTGTGATGCCGACGTCTTCCACGGTGTGGTGGCCGTCGATATGCAAGTCGCCGATGGCGCGGATGTCCAAATCGATCAGGCCGTGGCGGGCAATCTGGTCGAGCATGTGGTCAAAAAAGCCGATGCCGGTGGCCAGCTGCGAGACACCGCTGCCGTCCAGGTTCACTTTGGCGGTGATTTGGGTTTCTGCCGTGTGGCGGCTGACTTCGGCAATGCGGTCGGGGAAAGTGGCGGTCATAGTGCGTTGGGTGCGGGCATCACAGCGATGCTTTCAGTGCCGAGACCATTTGTGCGTTTTCGTCAGCGGTGCCGATGGTGATGCGCAAACAATCGCGTAGCAGCGGGTGCATTGTAGAAACGTTCTTCACCAGCACGCCTTTGGCACGCAGCGACTCAAACACCATCTCGGCCCGGCCTTCGGCCACGCGCAGCAGCATCATGTTGGCCTCACTCGGGTAGGGCGTGACGCCGCCGCCCAGGAGTTGCAGCTTCTTGAACACCATGGCACGCTGGCCACGCAGTTTTTGCGCCTGCTGCGCAAAAATCTCGGCATGCTCCAGTGCAAACAGCGCGCATTCGGCATTCAACACGCTCACGTTGTAGGGCGGGCGCACTTTGTTGATCTGCTCAATCAATGCCGCAGGCCCCATCAAGTAGCCGATACGCACCCCGGCGAGGCCGAATTTGGAGAGCGTGCGCATCAGCAGCACATGCGCGTTTTGCGTGGGCTTGCTGCGAATCTCGTCAATCCAGCTGTGGCTGGAAAAGGGCTGGTAGGCCTCGTCCATCACCACCAGGCCGCCAATCTGGCCCGCCGCCGCAATGACACTGCGGATGGCTGTGAGGCTCCACAAATTGGCGGTGGGGTTGTTCGGGTAGGCGATGTAGGTGATGGCGGGCTGGTACTGCGCGATGGCCGCGAGCATGGCCGGCTCGTCCAGCGCAAAGTCGGGTCGCAGCGGCACGCCGACAAACTCCATGCCCTGCCACTGCGCGGACAGGCCGTACATGACAAACCCGGGCTCGGGTGCCAGCACCCGCGCGCCGGGTTTGTCGCAGGCCATGGCCAGCAGCGAGATCAGTTCGTCCGAGCCATTGCCGAGCATCAGGCTGTAACCCAGCGGCAAGTCGGTGGCGCGGGCCAGCGCTTTTTTCAGGTCTTCGACCCGCTGCGCCGGGTAGCGGTTGAGCGCCAGCGCGCCCAGGCGCGCGCCCAGCGCTGCCTGCAGCTCAGGCGGCAAAGAGTAGGGGTTCTCCATCGCGTCGAGCTTGACCAAACCGGTGGCGTCCTGAACCTTGTAGGCGTGCGCGGCCTGCACATCAGCGCGGATGCGGCTCAAAAGGGGGGTGGCTTGCGGTTGATTCACAGGTGTTGCTCCGGCAATTCAATGCCGACTTTAAAGGGGTTCATCATTTGCACCGAACCCTAGTGTTGCGCATGGCCCACGTCTTGACTCAATAAATGCTCTAGCGCAACCGCATCTGCGCGGCCCGCGCATGCGCCTGCAAACCCTCGCCGGTGGCCAGCTCCACCGCAATCTGGCCCAGGGTCTGCGCGCCCTGCTCGCTGACCTCAATCAGGCTGCTGCGCTTTTGAAAGTCGTACACGCCCAAAGGCGAGGAGAAGCGTGCGGTGCCGCTGGTGGGCAGGACGTGGTTGGGGCCGGCGCAATAGTCGCCCAGGCTTTCGCTGGTATAGGCACCGAGAAAAATCGCGCCCGCGTGTTTGAGCAGCGGCTCCCAGCGGTGCGGCTCGGCGCTGGCAATTTCCAGGTGCTCGGGGGCGATGCGGTTGCTGATGTCGCAGGCCTCTTGCATGCTGCGGGTGTGGATCAAAGCGCCGCGGCCATTGAGGCTTTTGGCAATGATCTCGGCTCGCGGCATCTCGGGCAGCAAGCGGTGGATGGCGGCTTGCACCTGGTCGATATAGGCTGCGTCGGGACACAGCAAGATGCTTTGCGCCAGCTCATCGTGCTCGGCCTGGCTGAAGAGGTCCATCGCCACCCAGTCAGGCGGGGTGGTGCCGTCGGCCAGCACCAAGATCTCGGAAGGGCCGGCAATCATGTCGATGCCCACCGTGCCAAAGACGCGGCGCTTGGCGGCGGCGACGTAAGCGTTGCCGGGGCCAGTGATTTTGTCCACCGCCGCAATGGTGGCGGTACCGTAAGCCAAGGCGGCAATGGCCTGCGCGCCGCCGATGGTGTAGGCGCGGGTCACGCCGGCCACGTGCGCGGCGGCCAGCACCAGCGCATTGCGCTCACCGCCCGGCGTGGGCACGACCATGATGATCTCGCCCACGCCTGCCACATGCGCGGGTAGGGCGTTCATCAGCACACTCGACGGGTAGGCCGCCTTGCCGCCGGGCACATATATGCCGACGCGGTCCAGCGGCGTGACTTTTTGGCCGAGCAAGCTGCCGTCTTCGTCGCGGTAGTGCCAACTCAGACCACAGGCCTGCAACTGGCGTTCGTGGTAGTTGCGAATGCGCGCCGCCGCCACTTTCAGTGCCGTGCGCTGGGCTGCGCTGATGGCCTCCCAAGCCGCCTGCAATTCGGCCTGCGTCAGCGCCAGCGCCTGAACGCTGGCGGCAGTCAGGCTGTCAAAACGCCGGGTGTAGTCGAGCACGGCGGCATCGCCACGGGTTTTGACGTCGGCCAGAATCCCGGCGACGCGCTGCTCGATACCAGCGTCGGTGGCGGCATTCCAATGCTGTTTTTCCCTTAATTCAGCATCAAAAGTGGCCGTAGCCGTTGATAATCTTGCCGGTGTTGCTATCAAATTCATACTATCCTGCCGTTTCGTGCTGGCACACGGCCTGCGCCAAATCTGCGATCAGGGCGCGAATCGGCGCCTGTTTGAGCTTGAGCGCCGCCTGGTTGACCACCAGCCGCGCGCTAATGTCCATGATGCGCTCGACCTCAACCAAATGGTTGGCCCGCAGCGTGTTGCCGGTGGAAACCAAATCCACAATCGCGTCGGCCAGGCCGGTCAGCGGAGCCAGTTCCATGCTGCCATAGAGCTTGATCATGTCCACATGCACGCCCTTGGCCGCGAAAAATTCGCGTGCGATCGCCAAATACTTGGTGGCCACCGTCAACCGCGAGCCCGAGCGCACGGCAGCGGTGTAGTCAAAGCCCTCGCGCACTGCCACGCTGATGCGGCATTTGGCGATATTCAGATCCAGGGGTTGGTACAGGCCGGCGTCGCCCGTTTCGAGCAAGGTGTCTTTGCCGACCACACCCAAATCGGCACCGCCGTATTGCACATAGGTCGGCACGTCGCTGGCGCGCACGATGACGATGCGCAGATCAGCACGGCTGGTCGGCAAAATCAGCTTGCGAGATTTTTCAGGGTCTTCCAGCACCTGGATGCCAATGCCGCCTAGCAGCGACAAGGCCTCGGCCATGAGGCGGCCTTTGGAGAGCGCCAGCGTAATCATTGAATGCGCTCGATGTCGCCGCCGATGCCGCGCAGCTTGGCTTCCATGCCGTCATAGCCCCGGTCCAGGTGGTAGATGCGGTCGACCACGGTTTCGCCGTCGGCCACCAAACCGGCAATCACCAGCGACGCCGAGGCGCGCAGATCGGTCGCCATCACCGTGGCACCCGAGAGTTTGGGCACGCCCTCGACCACCGCCACCTTGCCGTCGATCTGAATTTTTGCGCCCAGACGAACCAGCTCGTTGACATGCATGAAGCGGTTTTCAAAAATCGTCTCGGTGACTTTGGCATTGCCTTGCGACACGCAATTGAGCGCCATGAACTGGGCCTGCATGTCGGTGGGAAAGCCGGGGTATTCGGTGGTGCGGAAGTTTTGTGCGTGCAAATGCGCCCAGGCCGGGCCGGGCGACTGGATGCGCACGCCGCCGGGCTCAGCACTGACCAACGCGCCCGCATCACGCAGTTTTTCAATGACTTTTTCCAGGTGCTCCGCACGGCCATGGCGCAGCAGCACGTCGCCGCCAGTGGCCGCCACCGCGCACAGGAAAGTACCGGTTTCGATGCGGTCAGCCACCACTTCATGCGTGCAGCCATGCAACTTCTCTACGCCCAGAATGCGGATTTTGCTGCTGCCGTGACCTTCAATCTGCGCACCCATCTTGATCAGCATCTCGGCCAGGTCAGGGATCTCGGGCTCTTGCGCTGCGTTCTCCAGCACAGTCTCGCCCTCGGCCAGGGTCGCGGCCATCAGGAAATTTTCGGTGCCGGTGACGCTGACCATGTCGGTCGTGATGCGCGCACCCGCCAGACGCGTGCGGCCCGCAGGCAGCTTGGCAATGATGTAGCCGTGTTCGACCACGATTTCAGCGCCCATGGCCTGCAGGCCCTTGATATGCTGGTCTACCGGACGCGAGCCGATGGCGCAACCCCCCGGCAGCGACACCGTGGCCTCGCCAAAACGCGCCAGCAAAGGGCCCAGCGCCAGCACCGAAGCGCGCATGGTTTTCACAAGTTCATACGGCGCTTCGGGTGAGCTGAGGGTGCTGGCGTTGAGCGTGATACGGCCAGCGTCGCTGCGCTCTGCTTGCACGCCCATGTTGCGGATCAGCCTCAGCATGGTGCTCACATCTTGCAGGCGCGGCACATTGGTCAGCGTAACCGCTTGGTCGGTCAGCAGCGCGGCGCACAGCTCGGGCAGCGCGGCGTTCTTTGCGCCCGAAATCAGCACCTCGCCCAGCAACGGCCGGCCGCCACGAATCAGCAGCTTATCCATTCGGGCTGCGCTTCCACTCGGCGGGCGTGAAGGTTTTCATCGAGAGCGCATGCACTTCGTCGGTCTGGATGCGCTGGCCCAAGGCGGCATAGACCTGCTGGTGGCGCGCAATCAGGCGCTTGCCCTCAAACGCGGGCGAGACAATGGTGGCGTACCAATGCCTGCCGTCACCAGTGAGCTCAAGGTGCTCGCAGGCCAGGCCCTGGCGGATGATGCGTTGAAGTTCTTCGGCGGTCATGGAGATGGTTTCACAAACAGCCCTGCATTTTGCCAGTGCCGGGCAGGGCAGCTTCAGTGGCGTATCTTGTAGCCGATGCGCAGCAAATGCACGGCCAGCGAACTGGTAGCGAGCAAGGCCGCGCTGACAATGCCCAGGCTTAGCCAAGGCGAGACATCGCTCAGACCGAAAAAGCCGTAGCGAAAGCCGTCAATCATGTAGAAAAACGGATTCAGGTGGCTGACTTGCTGCCAAAAACCCGGCAGTGAATGGATCGAATAAAACACTCCCGCCAAGAACGTCATGGGCATGATGAGAAAGTTCTGGAACGTCGCCATCTGGTCAAATTTGTCGGCCCAAAGCCCGGCGATCAAACCCAGCGCGCCCAGTAAACCCGCACCCAGCAAGGCAAAGGCCAAAGCCCACAGCGGTGCGTTGAGTGCGGGCAAACCGAGCAGCAGCGAAGTTCCTGCCAGCACACCAAGCCCCACGACCAGTCCGCGCACCAGCGAGGAGAGCACATACGCCCAGAACAAGCCCCAGTGCGAAATAGGCGTGAGCAAGATAAATACCAAATTGCCCATGATCTTGCTTTGGATGACCGACGACGCGCTGTTGGCAAAGGCGTTTTGCAGCACGCTCATCATGACCAGGCCCGGCACCAGAAACGCCGTGTAATCGACCTCGCCATAGACCTTGACACGGCCATCCAGCACATGGCCAAAAATCAGGAGGTAAAGCAGCGCGGTGAGCACTGGCGCGCCGACCGTTTGGAAACCCACTTTCCAAAACCGCAAAACTTCCTTGTAGAACAGGGTGTGCCAACCGGTCATCTTGTCCCCATCAAATCAAGAAACACGTCTTCCAGATCGGCCTTGCGGACTTCAATGTCTTCAGGTGTCAACCCCGACTGGCGCAAGCTTGCGAGGTGCTGCTCCACCTCAGCCGCGTTGTGCGCAGGCAATTGAACCACGCGGCCTGTGATGCGGGCTTGCACCGCCAACGCAGCAGGCAACTCACCGTCGAGCTTGAAGCGCAGCACATTGCCCGCGGCAGCTTTGAGCAATTCCGACGTCGCTGCCAAGGCCACCACCCGCCCGGACTTGAGCATGGCAATGCGGTGGCACAACGCCTCGGCCTCTTCGAGGTAGTGCGTGGTCAGCAGCACGGTATGGCCTTGCTTGTTCAATTTGGCAATGAATTGCCACAATGTCTGGCGCAATTCGACATCGACCCCCGCCGTGGGTTCGTCCAGCACGATGACGCGGGGCTTGTGTACCAAGGCCTGCGCCACCAAGACCCGGCGCTTCATGCCGCCCGAGAGCTGCCGCATGTTCGCCTGCGCCTTGTCGGCCAGGCCCAGGCTGGAGAGCAGCTCGTCGATCCAGTCATCGTTGTTCTTGACGCCAAAGTAGCCCGACTGGATGCGCAGCGTCTCGCGCACATTAAAGAAGGGGTCGAACACCAGCTCCTGCGGCACCACACCGAGTTTTTGCCGTGCCGCTGCGGCGTCGGTAACAACATCGCTGCCCAAAACACGGACGTAGCCCGCACTGGCACGCGAGAGGCCCGCCAGAATACTGATCAGCGTAGTTTTGCCAGCCCCATTGGGCCCGAGCAGACCAAAGAATTCGCCTTCGGCAATGTCAAAGTTGACCTCGTCCAACGCGCGCAAGGTTTTACCCTGGCGGCCGTAGGTTTTGCTCACCGTTTGAAATTCAATTGCAGGCACTGTCATGGAAGGTAGTGAGGGCAAGCGCAGGCTTGGGAGCCGGACGCCTTCAAACCAGCGCGGGCTTGGCTTGAGCAGGCAACAACTCGGCGACGCCATACAGGGTCGCCAGACTCAGCAAGCGTGCAGGCATGTCTTTGACGGCAAAGCGCTTGCCCGAGGCCAATGCCTCGCGTCGGCACTCGAGCAAGACCGCCAGTGCCGACGAGTCAAACTGCGTCAGGCTGCCAGCGTCCACCACCACTTGCTGGCCGGGCTGGGCACGCAAGCCCAAGCCCAGCATCCGGACACAGGCAGACGCTTGCTCCAAGGTCAGGGTCGCGGGCAATACCAACATGGGTTGAACCTGCCTTATTTTTGGGCGTTGGTTTTGTTGCGCGCCGAAAGCGAAGCGATCAAGCCCTCAACACCATTGACGTTGATTTCTTGCGCAAACTGGCTGCGGTAGGTCTCGACCAGCCACACGCCGAGCACATTCAGGTTGTAGATTTTCCACCCTGCACCTTCACCCGGGGTTTTCTCCAAGCGGTAGTCCAGCTGTATGGGGTCGCCGCGGCCACGTACTTCGGTCCTCACCAGCACGTCTTTTTCGTCGGCACTGCCGCGCAAGGGCTTGACCACCACGGTCTGGTCACTGATTTGCGACAAGGCGCCTGAATAGGTGCGCACCAACAGTGTTTTGAATTCTTCCTGCAAGCGCTTTTGCTGTGCAGGCGTCGCTTGCCGCCAGCCAGGGCCCACAGCAGCTGCGGTCATGCGGAGAAAGTTCAAATGCGGCAGGACTTTACTGTCGACCAAGGCCACCAGCTTGGTCGTGTCGCCGCCTTGGAGTGACTTGTCGGCCTTGATGGTGGTGAGCACGTCGGTGGACAAGCGCTGGATGAATTCATCGGGCTTTTCGTCGGCGGCATGTGCCAACGGCGCGCTCAAGGCCGCAAGCACCAACAAGGTGGCGGCAACGCCGCGCGTAGCAGACAACCCAAAACAACGTCGATTCATGATGAGGCTTTCTAAAGTGGGGAAGTCCCCGGAGCATTAACGTGTGAGAAGCGAATGGCGCAGACGCGGTGCCTGCCGCCCAGCGCATGTAAAACCAATGGATACGCTATTTACCGGGGCTTGGTTTGTCAATGCTTGCCGAGCCAGCCGCTGCAGGCGGCGCGGCGTCCTCAGGCAGATTGCCGTCAAACAGCTCACTGCGGCGGCGTTGCATGTGCGCGTCCCGTGTGAAGCTGTATTTGTCAAGCGAGGCTTCGTCCAGCACCGCGCCGACGCGCAGCAGATCGGCCCTGACTTGCACCCCTTTAAGAACATAGGCCGTGTTGCGGACCGCGACGTCATTCACGTTGGCCACCACGCTGCCCGCCGAATCCACGCCCAAAGCCAGCGTGTCGCGCAAGGTGGAGGGCCCCAGCAGCGGCAGCACCAGGTAAGGCCCGGTAACCACCCGGTAGTGCCCAAGCGTCTGGCCGAAGTCCTCGGGATGGCGGTCAATACCCAGTTCGCTGGCAATGTCGAGCAGGCCACCCAAGCCGAAAATGGTATTGACGCCAAAGCGGATCGAGGTTTCCCCGGCCTGCTGAATTTTGAGTTGCAAGACGTTGTTCACCAATGACCAGGGCTCGGTCAGATTGGTGAAGAAATTGCGAACGCCGTCGCGCGCCAACGGCGGCACCACATCTTGATAAACCTGGGCCACGGGCTTGACGACAGCGGCATCGACCCGCTCGTTGAAACGAAACATGCTGCGGTTGTATGGCTCGTAAGGGTCTTGCGGCATTCGGCCAGGACCAGTGGCGCAGCCAGCCAGTAGGGTCAGTACAACTGCAGCAAGCATCACGCGGTAGGCTGAGGCAAGGCGCACAGGTGCGGACCTGGGGGCAAGATTGTGGTTCATTTTTTGGACGTACTCGCTGCGGGGGGGGGGCCGCCCTCTGCGGCCTTGTTGTACAAAAATTGGCTGATGAGATTTTCCAGCACAACGGCCGATTGCGTGGCGATGATGGTGTCGCCAGCGTTCAAATTCACTGCATCCGCGCCCGCTTCGACGCCTATGTATTGCTCGCCGAGCAAACCGCTGGTGAGGATTTTGAGCGAGCTGTCCTTGGGAAACTTGTAGCGCGTATTGAGTGCCAGTTTGACTGTGGCCTGGAAAGATTTGTCGTCAAAACCGATCGACTCGACCCGTCCCACCACCACGCCAGCACTTTTGACTGCGGCGCGCGCCTTCAGGCCGCCAATATTGTCGAATTTGCTCGTGACGCTGTAAGTGCTGTCAAGGTTGAGGCTCAGCAAATTCGCCGATTGCAAGGCCAGGAACAGCACCGCAGCGCCGCCCAGCAGCACGAACAAGCCCACCCAAATATCGTTTTTTGAACGCAACATGCCAAACCCCTAGATACTGAACATGAGGGCGGTAAGGACAAAGTCCAGCCCCAAAACTGCCAATGACGCGACCACCACCGTCCGGGTAGTCGCACGCGAGACGCCCTCGGGCGTCGGCTGCGCCTCGTAGCCCTGTAGCAAAGCGATGAACGTGACCGTCACGCCAAACACAAAACTCTTCAAGATACCGTTGCCGACGTCGCGCCACACATCGACACCGCCCTGCATCTGGCCCCAGAACGCGCCCGAATCCACACCGATGAGCACCACCCCGACCAGCCAGCCGCCCATGATGCCGACCGCCGAGAAAACCGCAGCGAGCAAGGGCATGGCCACAATGCCGGCCCAAAAACGCGGCGCCAGAATGCGTTGCACCGGATCGACGGCCATCATTTCCATGGCGCTCAATTGCTCACCGGCTTTCATGAGACCAATCTCGGCGGTGAGCGAGGTGCCCGCCCGTCCGGCAAACAACAGCCCGGTCACCACCGGCCCTAGCTCGCGCACCAAACTCAGCGCCACCAGCAAGCCCAGCGCTTCCGACGAGCCGTAGCGCTGCAAGGTGTAGTAACCCTGTAAACCCAGCACCAGCCCAATGAACAGGCCCGAGACCATGATGATGGCCAGCGAATAGTTGCCTAAAAAGTGCAGCTGGTCGCTGACCAATCCCAAGCGGCGCAGGCTGCCCCCCAAGGTACGGGTCAGGCGCAGCAGCAATTTGGCGGCGTAACCCAGCTCTGCCAGCTGGCTGCGCAAGGCAAAGCCGAGATCGGACGGGTTCCACCAGCTCATGCGGCGTCCTTTTGCAGCGGCAAGCCGGCACTGAAGTCGTCTTGCACTGACGGGCCAGGGTAGTGAAAGCGCACCGGGCCGTCGGCCTGGGCATGGACAAACTGGTGCACCAGGGGGTCGGCCGACTGACGCACTTCATCTGGCGTGCCCTGCGCAGCGATTTTGCCGTTCGCCAGCACCACCACCTGGTCGGCAATGCGGAAGGTTTCCTCCAGGTCATGCGAGACCACGATGCTGGTGATGCCCAGGGTATCGTTTAATTTCCGGATGAGTTGTGCCGCCGTGCCGAGCGAAATCGGGTCGAGCCCGGCGAACGGCTCGTCGTACAGGATGAGTTCAGGGTCCAGCACGATGGCCCGGGCCAGTGCGACCCGGCGCGCCATGCCGCCCGAGATTTCCGACGGCATCAAATCACGCGCGCCGCGCAGGCCCACCGCGTTGAGCTTCATAAGCACAATGTCGCGCACCAGCGCCTCGGGCAGCCGGGTGTGCTCGCGCAGCGCAAAGGCGACGTTGTCAAACACATTCAAATCGGTGAACAGCGCGCCAAACTGGAAGAGCATGCCCATGCGGCGACGGGCGGCGTACAAATCAGCCGGGTTCATCGGGCCGATATCTCGGCCATCAAACAACACCTCGCCCCGCTGGGCTTTGATCTGGCCGCCAATCAGCCTGAGCAAGGTGGTTTTGCCGCCGCCTGAGGCACCCATCAATGCAGTGACTTTGCCTTGAGGGACAGTCAGCGAAATGCCGTCCAGAATCAACCGGCCGCCGTCGCCATAGGCAAAAGCGACATCACGAAACTCGACCAGCGGCGGTGGCAGGGAAATCAAAGGCGGTGCACCCAGAAAACAAAACGCCGGAATCACCTCCGGCGTGCCAATCATAAGGGAATGTACTCAGTGAGCAGCCTGTCGGCAAAAAGCATCGAAAGGCTGTGGGAATCGGCGCTCGGGTCAGCATTCGAGAATTGCGGCGGAGCAAAAGAGAACGCGCAATTGCCCCCCGAACACACCAGAAATGCCTAAAGTACTACAGAATTAATAGCAATAAAAGCAATTATCACCTTGGCTACAAGCTGTTTTTATATATAAACGCAGCAAAATCCCCCTAAAAGCCTCTAGCGCGGCAAGTCGCTGAATCCCATCAGAAACTCGTCGACCGCCCGCGCCGCCTGCCGCCCTTCCCGAATCGCCCAGACCACCAGGCTTTGGCCGCGCCGGATGTCTCCCGCCGCAAACACTTTGGCCACATTGGTCTGGTAGCCGCCGGTGAAGTCCGTGCTGGCTTTGGCGTTGCCGCGCGCATCTTTGGCAATGCCAAAGCTGTCCAGCACGCTGGCTACCGGCGAGACAAAACCCATCGCCAGCAGCACCAAGTCGGCGGGCTGGGTGTGCTCACTGCCGGGCACCTCGGTCATCTTGCCGCCCTGCCACTCCAGCCGCACGGTTTTCAGCGCTTTGACTTTGCCTTTGTCTTTGCCTTCGCCCGCAATCAGTTCTTTGGTGGCGATGGCAAATTCGCGCTCGCAACCTTCCTCGTGGCTGCTGGAGGTGCGCAGCTTGATCGGCCAATACGGCCAGACCATTGGCCGGTCTTCGACCTCGGGTGGCTGCGGCAGCAGCTCAAACTGCGTCACGCTGGCCGCGCCGTGGCGGTTGCTGGTGCCGACGCAGTCGCTGCCGGTGTCGCCGCCGCCGATGACCACCACGTGTTTGCCGGTGGCCATCAACTGGCCTTTGACTTTGTCGCCGGCGTTCACCTTGTTTTGCTGCGGCAGAAATTCCATGGCGAAATGCACGCCGTCTAAATCGCGCCCCGGCACCGGCAGGTCGCGCGACTGCTCGGCACCGCCGGTCAGCAGCACGGCGTCGTAGTCTTGCTTCAGTTGCTCGGGGCTGATGGTTTCCTTCGCCCAGTTAGTGACTTTGGTGTCTTTGGGCAGCGTGCCGACCATCACGCCGGTGCGGAAGGTGACGCCCTCGGCCTGCATTTGCACGACGCGGCGGTCGATATGGCTTTTTTCCATTTTGAAATCCGGGATGCCGTAACGCAGCAAGCCGCCAATGCGGTCGTTCTTTTCAAACACCGTGACCGCATGCCCGGCGCGGGCGAGTTGCTGCGCCGCCGCCATGCCCGCCGGGCCCGAGCCGACCACCGCGACTTTTTTGCCAGTCTGGTACTTGGCCGGGCGCGGCGTAACCCAGCCCTCGGCCCAGGCTTTGTCAATGATGGCGTGCTCAATGCTTTTGATGCCCACCGCGTCGTCGTTCACGTTCAAGGTACACGCTGCCTCGCAGGGCGCGGGGCAAATGCGGCCAGTGAATTCAGGGAAGTTGTTGGTGCTGTGCAGCACCTTGATGGCGTTCTTCCAGTCGCCTTCATAGACCAGATTGTTGAAGTCCGGAATGATGTTGTTGACCGGGCAGCCGCTGTTGCAAAACGGCGTGCCGCAGTCCATGCAGCGCGCGCTTTGCACTTTGGCGGCGGCCTCGTCCAAACCGATCACAAACTCGTTGTAATTCTTCAGGCGCTGGGCGACGGGCATGTAGCCTTCTTCGACGCGCTCGTATTCCATGAAACCAGTGATTTTTGCCATGATGGTTGTCTTGCTTTAAGGCTGGATTATTTGGCCGATACCGCTACGCTAACGGGAGCGGCAGTCACATGCGGAGCGTGCGTAATCGGCGCTTTTTTGGCATGAATTTCGCCCAGCGCCCGCTTGTATTCGGTGGGGAACACTTTGACGAATTTGCTGCGTGCGGCCTCCCAGTTGTCCAGCAATTCGCGCGCGCGTGCCGAGCCAGTCCAGCGGTTGTGGTCTTCGAGCAGTTTTTTCAATTGCGCCTCGTCTGACTCGCCGCGATGCCAAACGGCTTTGTCCACATAAGCGGCTTGCTCTTTGGCAGGCAGTACCGATTCAAGCGTGACCATGGCGGTGTTGCAGCGCTGGGCAAACTGGCCGTCTTCGTCGTACACATACGCCACGCCGCCGCTCATTCCAGCAGCAAAGTTGCGCCCGGTTTTGCCCAGCACGGCCACGGTGCCGCCGGTCATGTATTCACAGCCGTGGTCGCCGGTGCCTTCCACCACCGCCGTGGCACCCGAGAGGCGCACCGCAAAACGCTCACCCGCCACGCCGCGAAAGTACGCCTCGCCAGTAGTGGCACCGTACAAAACGGTGTTGCCGACGATGGTGTTTTTGGTCGCGTCGCCGCGAAAGTCGATGCTGGGGCGCACCACCACGCGGCCACCCGAGAGGCCTTTGCCGGTGTAGTCGTTGGCATCGCCAATCAAATACAAGGTGATGCCTTTGGCGAGGAATGCGCCAAAACTCTGGCCGCCAGTGCCTTCGAGTTGAATGCGGATGGTGTCGTCGGGCAAGCCCTCGGGGTGCACTTTGGTGAGTGCTCCCGAAAGCATAGCGCCTACCGAGCGATTGACGTTGCGCGCAACTTCAATGAAGTGCACTTTTTGGCCCTTGTCAATGGCCGCTCTGGACTTTTCAATCAGCACCATGTCCAGCGCCTTGTGCAGGCCGTGGTCTTGGCTCTCGACATGGCGACGCGGCACTTCTGCCGGTGTGTTGGGCAGCGCAAACAAACGGCTGAAGTCCAGCCCACGCGCTTTCCAGTGCGACAGGCCTTTTTGCATATCCAGCAAATCGGCGCGGCCAATCAAGTCGTCAAACTTCTTGATGCCGAGTTGCGCCATCAGTTGCCGCGCTTCTTCGGCGATAAAGAAGAAATAGTTCACCACATGCTCTGGCTTGCCAGCGAATTTTTTGCGCAATGTGGGGTCTTGCGTTGCCACGCCGACCGGGCAAGTATTCAGGTGGCATTTGCGCATCATGATGCAGCCTTCCACCACCAACGGCGCGGTGGCAAAGCCCATTTCGTCAGCACCGAGCAGCGCTGCAATCACCACGTCGCGGCCGGTTTTCATTTGGCCGTCGGCCTGTACCCGAATCCGGCCACGCAGCCGATTCAGCACCAGGGTTTGCTGGGTTTCAGCCAGGCCAATTTCCCACGGACTGCCCGCATGTTTGATGCTCGACCAGGGCGAAGCCCCCGTGCCGCCATCATGTCCTGCTATCACTACGTGATCGCTCTTGCTTTTGGCCACGCCTGCGGC
>JBJXED010000035.1:0-9828 GCA_046155225.1 Burkholderiaceae bacterium | reverse complement strand
CGTCAACCATCGACAACGCGCGCTCGACCTCACCGCCAAAGTCGGCGTGGCCGGGGGTATCGACGATGTTGATGTGCGTGCCTTCCCAGGTCACGGCGCAGTTTTTGGCCAGGATGGTGATGCCGCGTTCTTTTTCAATCGCGTTGTTGTCCATCACGGTGTCAACCATTTTTTCGTGTTCGGCAAAGGTGCCGGACTGGCGCAGCAACTGGTCGACCATAGTGGTTTTGCCGTGGTCAACGTGGGCAATGATGGCAATGTTGCGGATTTGTTTGAGGCTCATGGGGAAGTTTCCAAAATGCTGTGGGCCATGTTCAAAGCATGGCTTGGGCTGGGTTCAAGGTTGCGGGATTCCAGAATCTGCTGAATTTCTAGGGGGCTGAGCAGCCGCTCAGGGATCAATTCCCCGGCTGTGGTGTGGGCGGTGCCTAGCAAAGTAGTCTGGTTGTGAGATGCTGTGGTTGCGTTGGCAGGCCCGTAAACCGCTACCTGCGGATAGTTAGGCCAAGTGCCCCGGCGGCGCAGGCCGCTGAGGAAACGCCCTGCATTATCTGCATCCAGCGTGACACGCAGATGCTGCGGCAACAGCGCATCGACCGGCAACAGTTGCGCCAGCCGTTCGGACTCGCTCATCGCCTCCAGTTGGGCCAAAGTGACGCACTGTGCCTGGGTGAAATGACCGGTGGCGGTGCGGCGCAGCGCGCTCAGGTGCGCGCCGCAGCCGAGTGTCTCGCCGATGTCTTCGCCCAGCGTGCGGATGTAGGTACCTTTGCTGCACTTGACTACCATAGTGATAGCATCATCGGCAGTATTTACCTTGGCTAGAGCAAGATATAGTTCATAAATGGTGACGAAACGCGGCTCCCGGGCCACTTCGACGCCTGCGCGGGCGTACGCGTACAGAGCCTTGCCCTCTTTTTTCAAAGCGCTGTACATCGGCGGAATTTGGGCAATCGGCCCGGTGAATTGCTGGCAAACCTGCGCCAACTGCGCTGCTGTAACGTCCACCGGCCGCCGCGAGATGACTTGGCCCTCAGCGTCGCCTGTGCTGGTTTTGCTGCCCAGCACCGCAGTGGCCTCATAGCTTTTATCGGCATCTAGCTGAAGTTGGCTGAATTTGGTCGCTGCGCCAAAGCACAGCGGCAGTACACCCGTAGCCAGTGGATCGAGCGTGCCGGTATGCCCGGCTTTTTCAGCCCGCAGCAGCCATTTGGCTTTTTGCAGCGCGTCGTTACTCGACAAACCGAGCGGTTTATCGAGCAAAAGCACCCCATGCACAGGGCGCCTCACGACCCTGATGCGTGGAGCGTTCATGGTCACAAATCGGGTTGGGCGCGGGAGGCTACGGCGCGGGCAATCAAGGCGTTCATATCAGCCGCTTTCTCTGTGGTGCGGTCAAACAAGAAATGCAGCGTCGGCACGGTATGAATCATCAATTTCTTGAACAATCCGTTGCGCAGGAAGCCCGCCGCCTGATTCAGCGCCAGCGTGGTTTCTTCTACGTCGCCACTCAGCAAGCTGAAATACACCTTGGCGTGGGCGTAGTCGGGCGTGACTTCCACCGCGTTGAGAGTGACCATGCCGACCCGCGGATCCTTCAGCTCGCGCGCAATCAGGCCCGCCAGATCGCGCTGGATCTGGTCGGCCACTTTCAGGGCGCGGTTGGGGGTGGCGGACTTGCGGGCGGGCATTACAGCGTTCTCGCAACTTCCCTGATCTCAAAGAATTCCAACTGATCGCCAATAGAGATGTCGTTGTAGTTCTTGAGCTTGATACCGCACTCAAAGCCTTCCTTGACTTCGCGCACATCGTCTTTCATGCGCTTGAGCGAGTCGAGTTCGCCGGTGTAGATGACCACGTTGTCGCGCAGCAGGCGGAACTTGGCGGTGCGGTTGACCAGACCCGAAGTGACCATACAGCCGGCCACCGTACCGATCTTGGACGCCACAAACACGGTGCGGATTTCGGCAGTGCCAAGCTGCTCTTCTTTCTTGTCTGGCGTCAACATGCCCGACATCGCCAGCTTCAAATCGTCTACCGCGTCATAGATGATGTCGTAGTAGCGGATGTCGACACCGTTGTTCTCGGCCAGCTTGCGCGCGCCAGCATCGGCGCGGGTGTTGAAGCCGATGATGACGGCTTTAGAGGCAATCGCCAGGTTGATGTCGCTCTCGCTGATACCGCCCACTGCTGTCAGAACCATTTGCACCTTGACCTCGGCCGTAGACAGCTTGAGCAGCGATTGCGCCAGCGCTTCTTGAGAGCCTTGCACGTCTGCTTTAACGATGATCGGCAACAGCTTGACTTCGCCCGCAGCCATGTCAGTGAACATGTTCTCCAACTTGGCCGCTTGCTGCTTGGCCAGTTTGGTATTGCGGAATTTGCCAGCGCGGTAGGTAGCAATCTCGCGGGCTCGGCGCTCGTCGGGCAGCACCATGAACTCGTCGCCGGCTTGCGGCACTTCGGTCAGGCCCTGGATTTCGACCGGAATCGACGGCCCAGCGGTTTTGATAGGTTTGCCGTTTTCGTCCAGCATGGCGCGCACGCGGCCATAGGTCTGGCCAGCCAGCACCACATCGCCAGTTTTCAGCGTGCCGGATTGCACCAACACGGTAGCTACTGGGCCGCGGCCTTTGTCGAGTTGCGCCTCAATTACCAAGCCCTTGGCCATGGCATCGACCGGGGCGCGCAGCTCCAATACTTCGGCTTGCAACAGAACCTGCTCGAGCAAATCGTCAATGCCTTGGCCGGTGCGGGCCGAGACAGAAACGAATGGCGAGGAACCGCCAAACTCTTCCGGCACTACTTCTTCCGTGACCAGTTCGCTGCGCACCCGCTCCAGGTTCGCGTCGGGCTTGTCTATCTTATTGATAGCAACCACGATAGGAACACCAGCGGCTTTGGCGTGTTTAATGGCTTCTTTGGTTTGCGGCATGACGCCGTCATCCGCCGCCACCACCAAGATCACAATATCGGTCGCCTGGGCACCGCGGGCGCGCATGGCGGTGAACGCCTCGTGGCCAGGGGTGTCGAGGAATGAGACCATGCCGCGCGGGGTTTCCACATGGTAGGCACCAATGTGCTGGGTAATGCCGCCGGCCTCGCCCGCCGCCACTTTGGCGCGGCGGATGTAGTCGAGCAGCGAGGTCTTGCCGTGGTCGACGTGGCCCATCACGGTGACCACCGGCGCACGCGGCAAGCTCTCGGCAGCTTGGCCCTGCACTTCGTCGTCGGTAAAGGCTTCTGGGTCATCGAGCGCGGCAACGATAGCCGTGTGCCCGAGTTCTTCCACCAGAATCATCGCGGTGTCTTGGTCGAGTGGCTGGTTGATGGTGACCATCTGGCCCAGCTTCATCAGTTGCTTGATGACTTCAGATGCCTTCACAGCCATCTTGTGCGCCAATTCGGCCACGGTAATCGTCTCGGGCACATGCACTTCCAGCACGCGCGCTTCAACCGCTGGCGCAGGCGCTTGCTCAGTGCGATCACGCTCGCCGCTGCGGCGTCCGCGCGGGCCACCGCGCCAGGCACCGGCACCGCCGCGTCCTGCACCGGTGTCGCCACGGGTCTTGATTTCTTTTTTCTTGGCCGGGTCGCCCGCCCAACTCGATGAGAGCTTGGCGGATTTAACTTCTTTATTGGCACCCGGTGCGGCAGGCGCTGCGGGCGCGCCAGGCTTGGGTTTAACGACTGCGGGCGTGGCTGATTTGTGCAGCGTGCCTTTGATCGGGCCTTTGGTCGCATCGGTACCGGGAACCTTGACCAGCGGCTTGGGCTCTTCGGGCTTTTTTGCCACCAATACCTTGGACGGCGTTGACATCATCGAGCGGATAGCGGCGGCTTCGGCCTCGGCTTTGCGGCGACGGTCACCCAGGTCGATGGCTTTTTTGGCGTCGTCTTCGGCCAGCTGATGGGCCAGTTGCAGCGCAGCTTGTTTGGCGGCGTCCTTGGCTTCTTGCGCCGCTTGGGCCTTGGCTAGCTCGGCCGCTTCCAACGCCGCGCGATCAGCCTCATTGACCGTTTGCGGGGCGTTCGCTTGCGGGTCTGTTGGCGTTTTCGCTGCCAACGTTTTGCCGACTTTGGGTATTTTGTTGCCTAGCGGCCGGGGCGCTGCAGCAGCCACTACCGGGGCGGCCACCGTCGGTGCCGGCGCTGCAGCCGCCGCCACTTGCTGCGCTGCCTCGGCTTCCCGCGCCTGTGCGCGCTCGGCTTCTTCTTCGCGCAGGCGGCGGCGCTCGGCCAGTTCTTCTTCCTGCCTGCGAATAAATTCAGCTTGCTTGCGCGCCTCTTCCTCGCGGCGCGACAACTCGGCATGGTCCAGCAGCGGGGCAGCGCTCTCCTGCTCTTGCGTCTCCTGCACTTCCGGCTCACCCGCCGGGCTGCCGTCCTCCCGCTTGATAAAGGTGCGCTTCTTGCGCACTTCGACTTGAATCGTCCGGGCTTTGCCGCTGGCGTCAGCTTGCTTGATTTCGCTGGTCGATTTTTTGACCAAGGTGATTTTCTTGCGCTCTACGCTGCTGGTGCCGTGGCTGGTGTGGAAAAAGCTCAGCAGCTTGTGCTTGTCGGCTTCGGTAACCGGGTCAGATTCGGCGGATTTGGGCACACCCGCGCTTCTGAATTGCTCAAGCAATGTGGCCGGTGATTTTTTGAGTTCAACCGCAAACTCGGAGACAGTCTTGCTGGACATGGGTCAGTGTGCCTTTCATGACTGTGTTGCGGGAGCAGTGGAAGGGTCTGCGACGGCCTCTGCCGCAGCATCCGCCTCCTCAGTGAACCAATGCGCACGGGCTTGCATGATGAGTGCCGTTGCATCTTCGGCGGACTGGCCGGTGACCTCTTGCAACTCGTCTGTGGCCAGATCAGCCAAATCATCACGGCTGTGAATGTTGGCCAAGGCCAATTTGCCGATCAGTTCGGGCGTCAGGCCCACCAAATCGCGCAAGTCTTGCGAGATTTCTTCCACGCTTTCTTCCTTGGCAATCTCCATCGTGAGCAGCGCATCCTTGGCGCGGCTGCGCAGCTCATTGACAGTGTCTTCGTCAAAGCCTTCTATCTCCAGCATTTCCTGCAGCGGAACGTAGGCCACCTCTTCCAGGTTGGTAAAGCCTTCGGCAATCAGGGTGTCGGCGATTTCTTCGTCCACATCGAGCTTTTCCATGAACAGCTTGCGGCTGACATCGGTCTCACTGGCTTGCTTTTCGGCGGATTCAGCAGCGTCCATGATGTTGATCTTCCAGCCGGTGAGGTCAGACGCCAGACGCACGTTTTGGCCACCGCGGCCAATCGCAATCGCCAGGTTTTCTTCATCGACCACCACATCCATCGCGTCGCGTTCTTCGTCCACCACGATCGACGACACGTTGGCCGGGGCCAGTGCGCCGATCACGAACTGCGCCGGATCTTCGCTCCACAGCACGATATCAACACGCTCGCCCGCCAACTCATTGGTCACGGCGTTGACGCGGGTACCGCGCACGCCGACGCAAGTGCCTATCGGGTCCACCCGCTTGTCATGCGACAGCACGGCGATTTTGGCGCGCGAGCCTGCATCGCGGGCGCAAGATTTGATTTCCAGCAAGCCCTGCTCAATCTCGGGCACTTCCTGGCGAAACAGCTCAATCATGTACTCGGGCGCGCTGCGCGACAAAATAATCGGCGCACCACGCAGCGTCAAATCCACTTCCATGATCATGGCCCGCACGCGGTCGCCGACGCGCAGATTTTCTTTAGGAATCATGTCACTGCGGCGCAAGCGCCCTTCGACACGGCCTGACTCGACGATCACATCGCCTTTGTCCATGCGTTTGACAGTGCCGACCAGGATTTTCTCGCCGCGCGACATGAAGTCATTCAGCAACATCTCGCGTTCGGCATCACGGATTTTCTGCAAGATAACTTGCTTGGCGGCCATCGCACCGATGCGGCCAATCGGCACCGACTCGACCGCTTCTTCGATGTATTCGTCGACCTCAATGTCGGGAATCTGCTCCTGTGCTTCAAACAGCAAGATTTCCTGGTCGGGCAGTTGCAGGCCGGCCTCGTCGGGAACCACATGCCAGCGGCGGAAAGTCTCGTAGGCACCGGTATCCTGGTTCAGCGCCACGCGGATGTCCACGTCGCCGGGATAGAGCTTTTTGGTGGCTTGCGCCAGGGCAGACTCAACCGCACCCAACACCACGTCACGCTCGACGTTTTTTTCCCTGGAAATGGCTTCCACCAACATCAACAATTCACGGTTCATGGCATCACTCTCCTGCTTGCACTATTCAATCAATTCATCAGACGGTTTGCCGCCACCCTCGGGCGACTGCACCATTCCCGCACCGGGAATGGCCTTGGGCTTTTTGCCCTTGAAATCCACGAGCGGTGCCAGGCGGGCTTCCTGCAAGTCGGCGCGGTTAAAACCCAGCACATTCATCAGCGGCGGCGCTTTTTTCACACTCACCTTGCGGCCCGGCTTGGGCTCAGGCGCATTGCTCCAGCTAATTTGCCAGGACACGTCGCCCGTGCCGCGCTCGAGCCGGCCGCGAAATTTTTTGCGCAGGCCGCTGACCATGCCGGCGGCTTGTGCGCCCATTGGCGCTTTCAGCGTGATATCAATTTCCTCGCCGAGAAACCGCTCAAAGTCCTGCTCGCTGCGCAGGGGCCTGTCAATGCCTGGCGAAGACACTTCGAGACGGCGGTAATCCGTGTCGTCCACATCCAGCGCAAACTGGAGTTGGCGCGTGACTTTTTCACAATCTTCCACATTGATGGTTTGCACCGACACTTGCCCCGGCTGCCAAGGCCAGTCCATCGTGACCCTCAGCACACCGCCAGCCGAACGCTCCAGCACCAGCAGCTCGTAGCCAAACGAAGCCACGGTTTGCTCCACCAACTGTTGCAGGGTCTGTTTCTGGGTCACTTGTGCGGATTCAGCGGAAAAAAATGAAATTTCAAAAACCGTTTGACCAAAAAAAACGGGCGGTGTGAACCCGCCCGTTTGGTCGTGAGCGCATATTCTAACGCTGGCGGCAAAAGCTGGCAACACAGGCAAACGCTTTTGGCGTCAATTGCCGCGCAGGGGATTGGCAAACACCCATTTGCAGAAATCGACTTTCATTTAGGATAAATGTCCGATTACCTTTTATCTCCAAGGATTTACCTATGTTGAAGTTCTCCGCTCTGCTGCGTTTTCTGGCCCTGAGCTGCGCCGCCCTGCTTTTCTCCACTGCCCAAGCCCAGCCAGCACCTTATGGCGTGCCCATCACCCTGGAGGCCGCCAGCAAAGTTGCCGCCGCCGCCACGGCTGAAGCGCGCAAAAACAACTGGCCAGTGGTGATTTCGATTGTCGACAGCGCCGGCCAGCTGGTGCTGCTGCACCGCCTGGACAACACCCAGTACGCTAGCCTGGACATTGCCACCGGCAAGGCCAAGACCTCGGTGAACTTTCGCCGCCCCACCAAGGCACTGGAAGATGCCATCGCCGGCGGCGGTGCCGGCCTGCGCCTGTTGCGCGTCGATGGCTTGACCCCACTCGAAGGCGGCATCCCCATCATCGTTGACGGCAAAATTGTCGGCGGTATCGGCGTGTCGGGCGTGACCTCGCAGCAAGATGCGCAGATTGCCAAAGCCGGCATTGATGCACTGACCAAGTAAGCGCCAAGCGCCGAAAGCGCCGCCTTGCTGCCTCTGTTGGGCAGCAAGGCGGCGCTTTTTTATTGGGGCGCAGCGAGGGTACAAGCCGGGTCTTGTATGCTTGCGACCTCGCTCAATCCACCACACGGAGTTACCCCCATGTCCCGCGTTTTCAATTTCAGCGCCGGCCCGGCGACCCTGCCCGAGTCTGTATTGCACCAAGCGGCGGCCGAAATGCTCGACTGGCATGGCAGCGGCATGTCGGTCATGGAGATGAGCCACCGCGGCAAAGAATTCATCGCCATCCACGCCCAGGCCGAAGCCCTGCTGCGCGAGCTGCTGGCGGTTCCGCAAAACTACAAAGTGCTGTTCTTGCAAGGCGGCGCGATTGGCCAGAATGCGTTTGTGCCGATGAACCTGCTGCGCGGCAAAACCAGCGCCGACTACGTCAACACCGGCGATTGGTCGAAAAAGTCGATCAAGGAAGCCAAGGCGTATTGCAATGTCAAGATCGCCGCATCGTCTGAGGCCAGCAAGTTCACCAGCATCCCCAAGCAGGACACCTGGCAGCTGGACCCCAATGCCGCCTACGTGCACATCTGCTCGAACGAGACCATCGGCGGGGTTGAATACCACTGGACGCCCAACACCGGCAGCGTGCCACTGGTGGCCGACATGTCGTCGAATATTTTGTCCAAACCGGTCGATGTCAGCCAGTACGGCCTGATCTACGCCGGGGCGCAAAAAAACATGGGGCCGTCAGGTTTGACGGTGGTTATCGTGCGTGACGATTTGATCGGCCAGGCCTTGCCCATCACCCCGTCTGCCTTTGACTACAAACAGCAGGCCGACAACGACTCGATGCTCAACACCCCGCCCACCTACGCCATCTACATCGCCGGGCTGGTGTACCAGTGGGTGAAAGACCAGGGCGGCCTGGCTGCCATGGCCGCGCACAACCAGGCCAAGGCCGCGATCTTGTACGACTACCTTGACGCCAGCAGCTTCTACAGCAGCCCGGTGGCACGCGAAGACCGCTCCCTGATGAATGTGCCGTTCAAGCTCAAGGACGAAGCGCTGGACGATGCCTTTTTGAAAGGCGCGCAGGCCCTCGGCATGTTGCAGCTCAAAGGCCACCGCTCGGTCGGCGGCATGCGCGCGTCGATCTACAACGCCATGCCGGTGGCGGGCGTGCAGGCGCTGGTGGCGTACATGCAGGAGTTTGAGAAAAAGCACGCGTAGGCAAACGCACCCCAAGGCCATGCAAACCACACCAAGAGACCCGCCCATGCGCAAGCCCTTTCAAATTCTGGTGCTCAACCAGATTGCGGCCAACGGCCTCAAACGCCTGCCCGCCGAGCACTACACCACCGGCAAAGACCTGGCCCAGCCCGACGCCGTGCTGGTGCGTTCGGCCGACATGCACAGCCTGGCCATTGCGCCCAGCGTGCAGGCCATTGGCCGCGCTGGCGCGGGCACCAACAACATCCCGGTCAAGGCCATGAGCGCACGCGGCGTGCCCGTGTTCAACGCACCCGGGGCCAATGCCAATGCGGTGAAAGAACTGGTGCTCACCGGCATGCTGCTGGCCGCGCGCAACGTGGCACCCGCCCTGCGTTTTGTTGCCAGCCTGGACCCGGCCATGCCAGACATGGACAAAGCCGTGGAAGACGGCAAGAAAAACTACGCCGGTTATGAGCTGGCTGGGCACACGCTGGGCATCGTGGGCCTGGGAAAAATCGGCTGTCTGGTGGCCGACGCCGCCATCAAACTCGGCATGGACGTGCTGGGCTACGACCCTGAAATCACCGTGGACGCCGCGTGGAGCCTGCCCTCTCAGGTGAAAAAAGCCGCCAGCGTTGCCGAGGTGCTGAAAAACGCGCACTTCATCACGCTGCATGTGCCCTTGGTGGAAGCCACCAAAAATCTGGTGAATGAGGGCAACCTCAAGCTGGTCAAAAGCGGGGCCGTGCTGCTGAATTTCTCACGCGAGGGCGTGGTTCATGAGGCCGCTGCGGTGGCCGCACTCGACGCGAAACAACTCGGCTGCTATGTGTGTGACTTCCCCAGCCCCGCCATCAACCGGCACGAGCGCGTCATTGCGCTGCCGCACCTGGGCGCGTCCACCCGCGAGGCCGAAGAAAACTGCGCCATCATGGTGGTGGACCAGCTGCGCGACTACCTGGAGCACGGCCACATTGCCAATGCGGT
>JBJXED010000034.1:0-4243 GCA_046155225.1 Burkholderiaceae bacterium | reverse complement strand
GACGGCTTCGTCCACAGCATTGGCTACGCGCCGCGCGAGGCAATTGCCGGAGATTTTCTGGAAGGCCTCTCGCGAGAGGGCTTCAAAATCGCGCACGACATCAGCGCCTACAGCTTCCCCGCCATGGCCAAAGCCGCCCTGCCTTATTTGAATGACAAGTCCGCCCTGCTGACCCTCACCTACCTGGGTGCCGAGCGCACCGTGCCCAACTACAACACCATGGGCCTGGCCAAAGCGTCCCTGGAAGCGTCGGTACGTTACCTGGCTGAATCGCTCGGCAGCCAGCAGCGCGGGCTGCGCGCCAACGGCATCAGCGCCGGGCCGATCAAAACCTTGGCGGCGAGCGGCATCAAGGGCTTTGGCAAAATTTTGAGTGTGGTCGCCGAAACCGCGCCCATTCGCCGCAACGTGACGGTGGACGACGTCGGCAATGTTGCCGCATTTTTGCTGAGCGACCTGGCGGCGGGCGTGAGCGCCGAAATCACTTATGTCGACGGCGGCTTCAGCCGCGTGGTGGGCGGCATGACCGAAGCAATTTAACAAAATTTATTGCGCCAGACCGCTTTGTCAAGCGGGAAATCCTGCGGCTGACAAGCGGCTTACAGCACTGTGTTTCAGTCGGGTATTGGACTACTATTCGCGCTCCTACAACAATACAGGAGACGCCATGAAACCGATTTTTTCCCTGGCACTGATGGCCAGTGCAGCCGCTGTCAGCGGCTGCTCGTCCAGCGACGACGCGCCCGCGCCGCTGATCAACACCCGGCCCAGCTTCATTGTGGGCACCATTGCGGCCACCACCTACGACGGCACCACCAACGATTTGCTCACCGGCGGTCTGGGCCGCACCGGCCTGCAAGCCGCCGCTGCCCCCGCCTTTGTTGACGCCAACAACCCCACTGCCGCCGAGCTGCGCATCCGCGCCATCTACAACAACTACCGCGCCCTGCTCGACGCCACCCCCAACGGCGGCTTTGGCTCGCTGTATGGCCCCAACGTGGACGCTGCCGGCGTAGCTGGCACGGGCGAAGGCCGCGTGGCCGGCGACGAGCACATCGCTTTTTCTGACGACGGCACGGGCCGCGTCAACGTCACCATGATGTTGCAGATTCCCAGCACTTTCAACCCGGCTGCGCCGTGCATCATCACCGCCACTTCGAGCGGCTCGCGCGGCATCTACGGTGCCATCGGCACCTCGGGCGAGTGGGGCCTGAAAAACGGCTGCGCTGTGGCCTACACCGACAAAGGCACCGGCAACGGCGCGCACGACCTCATGGGCAATATGGTCACGCGCATCAACGGCACCCTGGCACCCGCCACTGCCGTGGCCGCCGGCAGTACCTCGAGCTTCACCGCCAATTTGACCGACACGCAGCGCGCGGCCTTCAATGCCGCCACGCCCAACCGCTGGGCCTTCAAACACGCGCATTCGCAGCAAAACCCCGAGCGTGACTGGGGCACCTACACCCTGCAGGCGGTGCAATTTGCATTCTTTGTATTGAACGAGCGCTTTGGCACCTTGCAGGCCAATGGCAGCCGGGTGCAAACCATCGTGCCGGGCAACACCATCGTCATTGCATCGAGCGTCTCCAACGGCGCGGGCGCTGCGCTGGCGGCCGCTGAGGCTGACACCACCGGATTGATCGACGGTATTGCCGTGGCCGAACCGCAGGTGCAGGTCGCCCCCAACGCCGCCCTGACGATTCGCCGCGGCGGTGCCACCGTGCCGTCCAACGCGCTGAGTCTGCTCGACTTCAACACCCTGGCCAACCTGTACCAGCCTTGCGCGTCACAAGCTGCATCGCTGGCGGCTGCACCGGGTGTGGCGTTCATCAATGTGGCGCGCGCCCAGGCGCGTTGTACCGCCCTGCGCGCCAACGGACTGCTGACGACCAATACGCTGGCCGAACAAGCCGACGAGTCACTGGCCCGCCTGCGCACTGGCGGTGTGGAAGCCGACTCCGACTTGCTGCAAGCCTCACACTACGCGTTTGCCGTCCCCGCCATCAGCATCACCTATGCCAAAACCTACGCACGCGCCAGTGTGGCCGACAACCTGTGCGGCTTCAGCTTTGGTGCCACCAGTGCGGGAGGCACCTCGACTGCGCTGGCCACGGCTTCTGCCGTCGGTATTTTTGCCAGCGGCAACGGCATACCGCCCACAGGCGGCATCAACGTCATCAACAACAACTCGGTCGGTGGCCCGGTGCTCGACGGCAATTCATTCTCGCCCTCGACCAATATGCAAGACCTGAACTTTGACGGGGCCAACTGCCTGCGCAGCCTGGTGACCGGCGGCAGCACCGCCGCGCAAGCAGCCCAGGCCAGCATTGCCCAGGTGCGCCGCACCGGCAACCTGCGCGGCAAGCCGGCCATCATCGTGCATGGCCGCGCCGACGCGCTGGTGCCGGTGAACCACAGCTCGCGGCCTTATGTCGGCAACAACCGCATTGTCGAAGGCGCGGCCAGCCGCCTGAACTACTACGAAGTGACCAACGCCCAGCACTTTGACGCCTTCATCGGCAACGCCCTCTTGGCTGGCTACGACACGCGCTATGTGCCGCTGCACCGCTATTTGATCCAGGCGCTGGACTTGATGTACGCCAACCTGCGCACCGGCGCGGCGCTGCCGCCGAGCCAGGTGGTGCGCACGGTGCCGCGCGGCGGCACCCCCGGCGCAGCGCCTGCCATCACCCTGGCCAATGTGCCGCCGATCGTGGCGGCACCCACAGCAGGCAATGCGATTACTTTCAGCGCCAATGTGCTGACGATTCCCGAGTAAGCGCGAACCGGGCAACGTGCGCCAACGGCCCCAAAAAGGGCGTTGGCGGGCAAAAACCAGGGTTTTTTATATAAAAACAGCCTGTAGCCAGCGTATATCCTGCCTGTACAGCTATCATTTTTATATTGTTCGGTTCAGAAATGAAAAAAGCCCGTGGCAAACGCCACGGGCTTTTTTTGCTTGAGCGCTGCGGTGCGCAGCGCGAAAAACGCTTACTTTGGCAACAGCACCTTGTCCACCACGTGAATCACGCCGTTGGACTGGAACACGTCGGCAATCGTCACGGTGGCAGCGCCGCCCTTTTCGTCGGTCACCGTCACTTTGCCGCCGGTGGACTTGGCCACCAGCGAACCGCCAGCCACCGTCTTGAGCGTGGCCGAGCCTTTGCCATCGGTGATCATTTTGGTCAGCGCGGTCGCGTCCACTTTGCCGGCCACCACGTGGTACGTCAGGATGCCCGACAACGTGGCTTTGTTCTCAGGCTTGAGCAGCGTGTCCACTGTGCCAGCGGGCAGCGCGGCGAAGGCTGCGTTGGTCGGCGCAAACACGGTGAATGGGCCAGCGCTCTTGAGCGTCTCGACCAGGCCAGCGGCTTTGACAGCGGCAACCAGCGTGGTGTGGTCTTTGGAATTGACAGCGTTGTCAATGATGTCCTTGCTCGGCAGCATCGCTGCACCACCGACCGTGACTTGGGCCAGGGCGGCCACAGACACAGCAGACAGAACCAAGGCAACGCCCAGGGTAGCAATTTTCTTTGCGATCATGTGAAAAATCTCCGTAAGTTAAGCCGCCAGAAATGCGACGACTGCGAACTATACGAACGCGTCAGTGACAGGGATTTAAAAGCTCTGCATGCCCCAGTAAGCTTGCAGGCTTTGAATCTGTGGGGGAATTGAGCGCTGAAATTCTCATCGCTGGAGGGTGTCAAGCCCTCACGCAATCTGCGTAATACCGCAGCTTGCCGGTTTCATCGGCCAGCTCCACCAGCCCGTGGATGTCGGTCTCAAAACCCGGGCACTGGGCATTGAACTCGCGGGCAAATTTGAGGTAATCCACGATCTTTTTATTGAACACCTCGCCCGGAATCAAAAGCGGAATGCCGGGTGGGTAAGGCGTGACCAGGCCGACGGTGATGCGCCCTTCCAATTCGTCAATCTCGACCCGGTCAGTCTGGCGGTGGGCGATGCAGGCGAAGGCGTCGCTGGGCTTCATGGCCGGCTGCAAGTCGCTCAAATACATGTCGGTGGTCAGGCGCGCGATGTCGTACTTGGCGTAGAGCGCGTGAATGTGCTGGCACAGGTCGGCCAGGCCCATTTTTTCGTAGCGCGGGTACTTTTGGCAGAACTCGGGCAGGATGCGCCACATCGGCTGGTTTTTGGCGTAGTCGTCCTTGAACTGCTGAAGCGCAGTCAGCATGCTGTTCCAGCGGCCCTTGGTGATGCCGATCGTGAACATGATGAA
>JBJXED010000033.1:0-6170 GCA_046155225.1 Burkholderiaceae bacterium | reverse complement strand
TCATAAAAATTCATTTGTTCCAGCGCGGTTTGCAGGCTTTCACGGGTGGGATTTTTGCCAGCCCGGCGCAACGCTTCCACCAACACTTTGGCACCGGCAAAGCCTTCCAGCATGGCGGGTGAAATCTCCGTATTGCTGATGGCTTTGGCAAGGCTCTTCGCTTCCTTGACCATCGGATAGGCTATTGAGCGCTCATTCGGAAACACTTGCGTCACGATCACGCCTTGCGAGTGCGGCCCCAGCGCCTTGACGAAGCCAGATGACGCGTTGTTGGACAGCGTCACCACCTGCGCCGCAGAGCCCGCCGCCCGCAACAAGCGCACGCCCTCAGAAACAACACTGGCTGAGCCTATCCACAGCACCGCTTGTGCCTTGGCTCCCATCAACTGGGGCACGATCTGGTTGTAGTCAGGCTTGTTGCGCTCGGTCTTGATCACCGCGATGGGATTGAGCTCAATTTTCTTAAAGCCTTTGTTGGCACCTTCCAGGCCGTCGCGACCAAAGGAATCGTCGGGGTGCACCACCGCAATGCGCTGCAAGCCCAGCGTTTTGAGGTGCAGCACGGCTTTTTCCGATTCACGCTGGTAGGGTGCGCGGACGTTGAAGATGTATTTTTTAAGCGGCTCATGAAGTACGGCAGCGCCGGTAGACGGGGCCACCAGCGGCACGCCATATTGCGCAAGCAGCGGCAAGATCGCCTCGGTATGCGGCGTGCCGCGGCTTAAAAACAAAGCCAGCACATTGCGCTCGGTAATCAGTTTGCGGGCGTTCTCTGCCGCCAGTGGCGGCTCGAACTTGTCGTCCAATGAAATCAGTTCGATCTTCTGACCATTGATGCCGCCCCTGACGTTGACGGCGTTGAAATACAGCGCTGCGCCGTCGGTCGTTTCTTTAACGCCTGCCGCCACCGCACCGCTGAAACCTGCAGTTTGACCAATCAGTATTTGCGACTGTGCAGTTCCCAGTCCGATTGCCAGCCACAGTAACCACCCTTTGGCGGCCAGTGCGAGATGCTGGCGTGTCGATGTGTTCATGTTTGTCTCCGGTTTGTAAGTATTGAGCAAGAAAGTGTAGGTTTCTTGCTGCGGCGTCGGGCCTGTGGAAACTACGTGGGGGATAACCACATGCAAAGGCGGCGGTAGGGGGCTACCTAGAATGTTTGTCCAGCATCCAAGCCCCCTGAAAGCCGCCATGACCCACGGACTCATCCGCATCCGCGGTGCCCGCCAGCACAACCTTAAAAATATTGATCTCGACATCCGCACCAGCGAGTTGACGGTAGTCACTGGCCCCAGCGGCTCGGGCAAAAGCTCACTGGTGTTTGACACCTTGTTTGCCGAAGGCCAGCGCCGCTATGTGGAAACCTTCAGTGCCTATGCGCGCCAGTTTTTAGACCGCATGGACAAACCGGCGGTGGACCGGATTGACGGCGTGCCACCAGCGATTGCGATTGACCAGACCAACCCGGTGCGCAGCTCGCGCTCGACCGTGGGCACCATGACCGAGCTGAACGACCACCTCAAGCTCCTGTTTGCCCGCGCCGGGCAATTGTTTGACAGGCAGACCGCGCAGCGGGTGCAGCACGACACACCGGAGACGATTTACACGGAATTATTTGCGCGCACGCTGGGCAGTGATCCCCGCCTGGTGGTGACTTTTCCGGTGGAGTTGCCCGCCAGCGCCACGCCGCAGGAAGTCGAGCAATGGTTGTCTGCCAGTGGCCACACCAAAGTGCAGGCCGAGCGCGAGGTGGCCACACCCACCGGCCCGCGCAAGGTGCTCGACGTCGTGGCCGATCGCTTCCGCGTACACCAGACGGAAAAAGCCCGTGTGATTGAGGCGATAGAAGTGGCCTTGAAACGCGGCAGTGGCCGTTTGAGGGTGTATGTGAAATTGGGGTCAGATTCCAATTCAGGACAGGGGTCTGAACGGAGCTTGGGGTCTGGTACGAAATTGGACTCTGACCCCAATTTCACTTGGCTTTTCTCCACCGGCCTGCACTGCCCGGACAGCGATCTGCGCTATGCCGAGCCCATTCCTTCGGCGTTCTCGTTCAACTCCGCCGTGGGCGCATGCGAGGTCTGCCGGGGCTTTGGCCGCGTCATCGGGGTGGACTATGGCTTGGTGATTCCGAGTGACAAGCTGACGCTGCGCGCCGGTGCCATCAAGCCGATGCAAACCCCGGCCTGGAGCGAGTGCCAGGACGATTTGATGCGCCATGCCGAAGTGGCCGGCATACCCCGCGATACGCCTTGGCGCGTGCTCACGCCCGAGCAGCAATACTGGGTGATCCACGGCACGCCTGACTACAAGGACGGGCAGTGGAATAAAAAGTGGTACGGCGTCAAACGCTTCTTTGAGTACCTGGAAACCAAGTCCTACAAGATGCACATCCGCGTGCTGCTGTCCAAATACCGCAGCTACACCCCGTGCGGCACGTGCGGCGGTGCGCGGCTGAAGACCGACAGCTTGCTCTGGCGCATCGGCAGCAAGCCGGATGCCGATGCGGTGCTGCCCGCCAGCCAACGCTTCATGCCGGTGGGTGTGCAGTGGTCGCGCGCACAGTTGGCGGCGCTGCCAGGCTTGTGCCTGCACGACTTGATGCTTCTGCCCATAGACCGACTGCGGCGCTTTTTTGACGCACTGGCGCTGGACAAGACCGGACAAGACGTGCAAGCCATGCAACTCTTGCACCTGGAAATTTCCACGCGCCTGAAATACCTGTGCGACGTCGGCATTGGCTACCTTACGCTGGATCGCCAGAGCCGCACACTCTCCGGCGGTGAAGTACAGCGCATCAACCTCACCACGGCGCTCGGCACCAGCCTGGTCAACACGCTGTTTGTGCTGGACGAACCCAGCATTGGCCTGCACCCGCGCGACATGCACCGCATCACCCAGGCCATGCTGCGCCTGCGCGATGCGGGCAACACGCTGGTGGTGGTGGAGCACGACCCGGCGGTGATGCTGGCCGCCGACCGCCTGCTCGATATGGGCCCCGGTCCCGGTGAGCGCGGCGGGCAGATTGTGTTTGACGGCACGCCCGAGCAGATCAAATCTGCCGACACGCTGACGGGCGCTTATCTGGGCGCACGCAAGCAAATCGGCATGGGTTTTCAAAAATTGGTGACGGACGCTACCCCGCGTTTGATTCTCGAAGGCGTGCGCGAGCACAACCTGAAGAACATTGCGGTGGAATTTCCGCTGCAACGTCTCGTCACAGTGACCGGCGTGAGCGGCTCGGGCAAGTCGTCATTGGTTCAGGATGTGCTGGCCCCCGCGCTGGCGCGGCACTTTGGCAAAGCAACCGAAACACCGGGTGCGCACGACAGGCTTTTAGGCGCAGATTTTCTCAGCGATGTGGTGTTTGTTGATCAATCGCAAATTGGCAAAACCGCGCGCTCCAACCCGGCCAGTTATGTCGGTGCGTGGGACGCCATCCGCAGCTTGTTTGCCGACGCGCCGCTGGCACGCCAGCGCGGCTACAGCACCAGCAAATTCAGTTTCAACAGCGGTGACGGCCGCTGCGCCACCTGCGGCGGCTCGGGCTTTGAGCATGTGGAAATGCAGTTTCTTTCCGACGTGTATTTGCGCTGCCCCGATTGCGACGGCAAGCGCTATCGGCCCGAGATCCTGGAGGTGGCCATCGAGCGTGAGCAACGCGCTTTCAGCGTCGCCGACGTTCTCGATCTCACCGTCAGCGAAGCCGCAGCGCTGTTCGCCGGCGACCGCGAGGTCATTCGCGCGCTGCAACCCATCGTCGATGTCGGGCTGGAATACGTCAAGCTCGGCCAACCCGTGCCCACGCTATCGGGAGGCGAGTCGCAGCGCCTGAAACTGGCGGGCTACTTGGCTGAAGCCGCTGGCAAGCGGCCGCAACAACCCAGCGCCACCCGCGGCAAACTTTTTCTGCTCGATGAGCCCACCACCGGCCTGCACTTTGACGACATTGCCAAGCTCATGCGCGCCTTGCGCAAGCTGCTGGATGCCGGCCATTCGCTCGTCGTGATTGAGCACAACCTGGATGTGATTCGCGCCAGTGACTGGCTGAGTGACCTCGGCCCAGAGGGTGGCGATGCGGGCGGTTATTTGGTGGCTGAGGGCACGCCCGATGACTTGCGCCAGCACCCCTCATCGCACACCGGCCAAGCGCTGCGCGAGTATGACCAGGCGCTGGGTTTAGGCGGGCATGAAGTGCGCGAGAAAGAGAGTAATTGGGGTCAGACTCCAATTCAGGACAAAGGTCTAGACGGCGGCCAAAAACGCCGAACGAAATTGGATTCTGACCCCAATTACGTTAGCGCCGTAGAAAGCCAAACCCACATCCAAATCATCAACGCCAAAGAGCACAACTTAAAGAGTCTCAGCGTCAACATCCCGCACGGCAAATTCAGCGTGGTCACCGGCGTTTCGGGCTCGGGCAAATCCACCCTGGCGTTTGACATCCTGTTCAACGAAGGCCAGCGCCGCTATCTGGAAAGCCTCAACGCCTATGCCCGCAGCATCGTGCAGCCAGCCGGGCGGCCCGAGGTCGATGCGGTCTACGGCATTCCGCCCACGGTGGCGATTGAGCAGCGCCTGTCGCGCGGCGGCCGCAAGAGCACGGTGGGCACGACCACCGAAGTCTGGCATTTCTTGCGCTTGGCTTTCGTCAAGCTGGGCACCCAGCACTGCACCAAAGACGGCGCGGCCGTCAAGCCGCAAACCCCCGACAGCATTGCCGCGCAGCTGCTCAAAAGGTATCGCGGCCAGCACATCGGCCTGCTGGCACCGCTGGTCATCAACCGCAAGGGCGTCTACACCGAGCTGGCGGATTGGGCGCGGCCGCGTGGCTACACGCATCTGCGGGTGGACGGCCACTTTTTGCCGACAAATAGCTTTCCGCGCATTGACCGTTTCAAAGAGCACACGATTGAATTGCCGGTGGCCGACCTGGTAGTCAGCCCGGCCAAAGAAGCTGTGCTGCGAGAGCATTTGACGCGGGCGTTGGAACTCGGCAAGGGCGTGCTGCATGTGCTGGCCCCGCTGGACGGCTTGCGCGAGGCGATGGCAGATGGCTTGTCTGCTACGGGTATTGGCCGGGTGGAAGTGTTCTCCACCCAACGCGCCTGCCCAGTCTGCGCCACCAGCTATGCCGAGCTCGACCCGCGCCTCTTTAGTTACAACAGCAAGCACGGCTGGTGTCCGGACTGCGTGGGCACTGGCGCGGCGCTCACCCGCGAGCAGCGCAAGGCGCTCGACGACACGCTGCAAGATCAGGACAACAAAGGTCGGGAGCAGACCTTTGCCGAGCCCGAGGTAGAGGATATTGCCGACGCGGCATGCGCCACATGCCACGGCACACGCCTGAACCGCCAAGCTCAGAGCGTCAAGTTCATGGGCGTGGGCATCACTGAGATTGCCAAACTCTCGGTGCGCGATGTACGCCTGTGGGTGGAGACATTGCAGGTTGTAGACGCACTCAGCACCCGCGAGCAAGGCATTGCCCGCGACCTGATTCCCGAGATCAAAAGCCGCCTCGAATTTCTGGAAGAAGTCGGCCTGGGCTACCTCACGCTGGATCGCGGCGCGCCCACGCTCAGCGGCGGCGAGGCCCAGCGCATCCGGCTGGCGGCACAACTCGGCAGCAATCTGCAGGGCGTCTGCTATGTGCTCGACGAACCCACGATCGGGCTGCACCCGCGCGACAACCAGATCCTGCTGAAGGCACTCAAGACGCTCAGCGACAAGGGCAACACACTGGTCGTCGTCGAGCACGACGAGGACACGATCCGCCGCGCCGACCACCTGATCGACATCGGGCCAGGTGCCGGCACGCGGGGCGGCCACCTGGTGGCGCAGGGCACGGTCGCAGATCTTGCCGCCGCTCCCGATTCACAGACCGGCCGCCTGCTGGCGCACCCGCTGATCCACCCGCTGCAGGCGCGACGCGAGGTGCCTGCAGCCTCTGCGACCGGGCCACGTGAATCCGAGGCCAACCGGCGCTTGACCATCCAGGGCGCGACGCTGCACAACCTGCAGCAGGTGACCATCGACGTGCCGCTGAAGCGGCTGGTGGCCATCACCGGCGTCAGCGGTTCCGGCAAGTCCACGCTCGCGCGCGACGTGCTGCTCGCCAACCTGCAGTTCATCAACCTGAAGGGCGGCAGCCCGAAATGGCAAGGCTGCGA
>JBJXED010000032.1:0-3839 GCA_046155225.1 Burkholderiaceae bacterium | reverse complement strand
ATTTTGTTGACGGCATGGCCAATATGGATTTGGCCGTTCGCATAGGGCGGGCCGTCGTGCAGGATGAACTTCGGTGCGCCTGCGCGCGCGTCGCGCAAGCGTTTGTAGAGGCCTTTTTCTTCCCATTGCCGGACCCAGCCCGGCTCTCGCTTGGCCAGGTCGCCGCGCATGGGAAAGGGCGTGTCGGGCAGATTCAGGGTGGCGCGGTAGTCGGCAGGGGCGTTGGATTCGGTCATGGCGGGGTGGCGGTCAGTGAGGGCACAAACCCGCTCGGTCGGCGGCGGGCTGGGAGCTGATGGAGGGGGCGTTCAAGCGGGGTGGGGCGCGGCAGACGGCGGCCTGCGGCCCCTTCAAATTCGGCCCGCAAACCAGGCGCGTGCGGCGTCGCAGTCCTGGTGTATACCTGTTTTCAAGGCCTCCAGACCGTCGTATTTCAACTCGTCGTGCAATTTGTGCAGCAGTTCCACGCTGATGATTTTACCGTAGCCCCCCTGGGCGCCCAACCCCTGCGGCCACGCCAGGCAATAGGTTTCGAGCAGCACCTGGCCGCGGTTGGCGTCATCAGCGCCGAGTGAAGGCCGCACGCCCAGGTTGGCGACGCCGTGCACGGGCCGCTCACCCAGGCCGAGTACCTGCACGGCAAAAATGCCGCTGGCCGCCGGACGCGGCGTGTGCAGGCGCAGGTTCAGCGTCGGAAAGCCGAGTTCGCGGCCCAGCTTGCGCCCATGCACCACATGGCCGCTCAAGGTGTAGGGGCGGCCGAGCAACTTGGCTGCTTCTTGCATTTGGCCATTCGCCAGCGCCGCGCGCACGGCCGAGCTCGACACCCGCAGCCCATGCACTTCGTAGCTGCGCATGCGGGCCACGTCGAAGCCAAAACGCTCGCCCGCTGCGTCAAGCATGGCGTAGTCGCCCGCCCGTTTGGCGCCAAAACGAAAGTCGTCGCCGACCAGCACGTATTGGGCACCCAGGCCTTCGACCAGCACCTGGCGGATGAATTGCTCGGGCGGCTGGCTGGCCAGCGCGGCGTTAAAGGGCATCACCAGGGTTTGGTCGATCCCGCAGCGGGCCAGCTCGGTCAACTTGTCGCGCAGCGTGGCGATGCGCGCAGGCGCTTGGGACGGCGTGAAAAATTCCCGGGGGTGCGGCTCAAACGTCATCACGCAAGCAGGCAAGCCGCGGTGCAGCGCCTCGTTTTTGAGCAGCGCCAGCATCGACTGGTGGCCCCGGTGCACGCCGTCGAAATTGCCTATCGTCAGGGCGCAGCCGGGCGCGCTGGAGCGGGCCCGGCCGAACACATCGGCGGGCATGGTTTGGGTGCTGCGGGCGGACGGCAAGCCTCTGCTTATCTTCATGGGCGGTGGCGTGTGAGTATCTTTTTGATAGCGCAGGGAGCAAGAAGTGAATAGGCGCATGGCCGAAATGTCATAAAAACAGGCTATATTGTGCTATGCATCGTCATGAATTCTTCAGCCTACGCGCAACAGTCTGCTTTGACTTGACGCAAGGGTTTGGCAGGTGTCTGTCCGGGCTGGGCCCGCTCTTTCCAGGAGATGTGTTTTGAAGGTTTTGAAGCTGTCTGCCCAGGGTTTGCCGCAATCGTGGATTTCGCTGGAACAAGCGGTGATTCATTACGCCGCAGAGGAAGTGCGCTGGGAGATGGGCACCGAGGTGGCGGTGTTTCGTGGTGGCCACAACGCCGTCACCGGCGAGCAGTCGATCATCACCGTCAACAGCATCATCGGCACCAAAGGCGTGCCCAACATCAACCCCTTCAACCTGCGCCCTGGCCTCACAAACAGCAAGCTGTTCGCGCGCGACCGCAATATTTGCGCCTACTGCGGCGAGCATTTCCACGAAGAAGACCTGACGCGCGAGCACATCATCCCGTTTGCGCAAAACGGCATTGACACCTGGATGAATGTGGTGACCTCATGCCGCGCCTGCAACCACCGCAAAAGCAGCCGCACGCCCGAGCAGGCGGGCATGCCCTTGCTCTACACCCCCTATGTGCCCAGCCTCTGGGAAGACTTCATCCTGCGCAACCGACGCATCCTGGCCGACCAGATGGAGTTTTTGATGGCGCATTTGCCCAAGACATCGCGGCTGAACTGCTGATTTTTTCGGTTGCGCTGAAGCCAAAAAGCCGCCTGAATCAGGCGGCTTTTTTATTGTGCAGCTACGGCAGATCGGCGCTAAAACCCAGTTGCCGTGACGTTGCAAGTGATTCTGAATGTGGCCGTAGAGCCTGCCGGGAAGGTCGGCGTGAGCGAGACGGTCGTAGTCTGCAGCGCCGTCAAGGTCAAAGGGAATGGGCTGGTCGTCACTGAGGTGGCCGGCGTAGACGTGAAAGTCACAGTGGTGCAGTTGAGGCCATTGACGGGAGGGTCTAAAAACGATGTGCCAGGTGCCGCTGCCGGCCCGAGATTGGCCACCGTAACGGTATAGCCGACGGTGCTGCCGGCTGTTAAGGTGGGAACGCCGTTAGTCTTGCTAATCTGGATGTTGGCGCTGGGGCTGACCAAGGTCGTTACCGTAGCGACATTGTTGCCGGGGTTTTGATCGGTGCCGACACTGGCCGCCTCAAAAGTCGGGCTGCCCGATACCGTGATGGTATTGGTCGCTGAGCCCAGTGTCGCCAGCGTACTGCTGCCTCTTTGCGTCACCGTGATGGTGCAAAACGCCCCCGCCGGGGCGGTGGCAAAAGTGCCTGTGACCCTTAACTGCCCACCTACGACAGCCGTGGCGGTGGTGCAACTGCCGCCTCCCGTGGCGACCGCGGTGATGGCGGCTATCGACGGTGTGAGCAGTGCGGGCACGGTGTCGGTGAAGGTGGTGGTGCCAGTCACGGGGCCGTTATTCGTCACCGTCAGCAAATATTGCACGGTGCCTCCCCCCGGCACGGTGACATTGGCCGAAGTGGGTGCGCTCACGGTATCGGTTCTCTGGGTTTTCCCCGCTTGAAAATCAGTTACGCGCAAGGTGTAGGTCGCCTGCGTTGCCGCCGTGTTGGTGCCCGCGGTGGTGGTCAGGCTGCCTGCGGGGATGGTATTGGGATATTGGTTTGCGACAGTGGCCGATACGCTGACGGAAAAAGAGCAACTGCCGCCGCCCGTGGTGCCACCCGGAATCCATGCGCCCGCAGCAATCGTGGCGCTGCCTGCGCCAACGGTGGCCGTCATGGTGCTCGCAACAGGGCGGGTCGCGGCGGCCCCGGAACTAAAACACGAGCCGCTGATACTCAGCGGCGTTCTTACCACCAGGCCAGCGGGAAAGGTATCGGTCAGCGCCGTGGTGGTGAAAATCGGCACCAGATTTGGATTGGAAATGGTGATGGTGAGCGTGCTCGAGCCAATTGCAAAGCCCGACGAGGTGGGGTTGAATGACTTGGTGACCGTCGGCGGGCCGGGTTGGTCGATGCAACTGCCGCTGTCGCCATAGGCTGCGCCAGCTGCGCCTTGCACAATTGAATTGACATTGGGCGTGGCACTTTGGGCATTCAGGTCCAGCAAATAGTTAAGGTTGGTTGTGCCATCCGTGAAGTAAATGCGGTTAATCGTGGGGTCCAAGGCGAGACCAAAGGTATTCACATTGCTAGGAACGCCGCCAACTGTGAAGGTGGCTGTAGTGCTGACCAAGACACTGTTGAGCGTCAAACCAGTTCTGTTGGGCGCAAGCCGCAAAAAACGCACAGGTGTGCTGTTGGTGATGTAGTAAAGAGCAGCGTTGGTGCGGTCAAAATAAATGTCGCCGCTGGTGCCAATGAGCGGGTAGGTGACAGTGCCAGTCGCCGTGGTTTGGACAATCGTTTGCCAACTGGCGACCCCCGGTGCATCCGG
>JBJXED010000031.1:0-8717 GCA_046155225.1 Burkholderiaceae bacterium | reverse complement strand
CTGGCCGCATTGCCGGCCTGGAAGTCAAACGCATCATCAATGAGCCGACCGCAGCGGCACTGGCCTTTGGCCTGGACAAACAAGAAAAAGGCGACCGCAAGATTGCGGTGTATGACCTTGGCGGCGGTACCTTTGACGTGTCGATCATCGAGATTGCCGATGTTGATGGCGAAAAGCAGTTTGAAGTGCTGTCGACCAACGGCGACACCTTCTTGGGCGGTGAAGACTTTGACCAGCGCATCATTGACTACATCATTGCCGAGTTCAAAAAAGACCAGGGCGTGGACTTGTCCAAAGACGTGCTGGCTTTGCAGCGACTGAAAGAAGCGGCAGAGAAAGGCAAGATTGAACTCTCCAGCAGCGCGCAGACCGACATCAACCTGCCCTACATCACGGCCGATGCCAGCGGCACGAAACACCTCAACATTAAGCTGACCCGCGCCAAGCTGGAAGCCTTGGTCGAAGAGCTGATCGAGCGCACGATTGCGCCCTGCCGCACTGCCATCAAAGATGCTGGTGTCAGCGTGGCCGATATCCACGACGTGATTTTGGTCGGCGGCATGACGCGCATGCCCAAGGTGCAAGACAAGGTCAAAGAGTTCTTTGGCCGCGAGCCGCGCAAAGACGTCAACCCTGACGAAGCCGTGGCTGTAGGTGCCGCCATCCAGGGCCAAGTGCTCAGTGGCGACCGCAAAGACGTGCTGCTGCTCGACGTGACGCCGCTGTCTCTGGGCATTGAAACCCTGGGCGGCGTGATGACCAAAATGATCACTAAGAACACCACCATCCCGACCAAATTTGCGCAGACCTTCTCCACCGCCGACGACAACCAGCCCGCCGTGACCATCAAGGTCTACCAGGGCGAGCGCGAAATGGCCAGCGGCAACAAGAGCCTGGGTGAATTCAATCTGGAAGGCATTCCGCCCGCAGCGCGCGGCACGCCGCAAATCGAAGTGTCGTTTGACATTGACGCCAACGGCATCCTGCACGTCGGCGCCAAAGACAAAGGCACCGGCAAGGAAAACAAGATCACCATCAAGGCCAACTCGGGTTTGACCGAAGAAGAAATCCAGAAGATGGTCAAAGACGCTGAGCTGAATGCCGCAGACGACAAGAAAAAACTCGAAATCATCCAGGCCAAAAACCAGGGTGAGGCACTGGTGCACAGCGTCAAGAAAAACCTCACCGAATACGGCGACAAGCTCGACGCGGGCGAGAAAGAAAAAATCGAAGCCGCCATGAAAGACGTGGAAGAAGCGCTCAAAGGCGACGACAAGGCGGCAATCGAGGAAAAAAGCAACCTGCTGATGACCGCCAGCCAGAAACTCGGCGAGAAAATGTACGCCGACATGCAGGCAGCGCAAGCCGCTGCTGGCAATGCGGCAGCGGGCGGTGCGCCGGGCGCGGAAGCTGCTTCAGACAAAAAACCCAACGATGACAATGTGGTGGACGCCGAAGTCAAGGAAGTCAAAAAGGGCTAAGCCTGCACCACCGTGCCGACGAGGCCCGCCGCGTTGAAGATTCCCTTGCGGAATATGCAACGCGGCGTTTGCATTAGACGCCACTGAATCACCCGCACCTGAAATACCGCCATGGCCACCAAACGCGACTACTACGAAACCCTGGGCGTACCCAAAAACGCCAGTGAAGAAGAGATCAAAAAAGCTTACCGCAAGCTGGCGATGAAGCACCACCCGGACCGCAACCAGGGTGACGCTGCCACTGCGGCCGAAGGCAAGTTCAAAGAAGCCAAAGAGGCTTACGAGATGCTCTCGAACGCCGAAAAGCGTGCGGCGTACGACCAGTTTGGTCACGCTGGCGTGGACCCGAATATGCGCGGCGGTGCTGGCGGCCCTGGCGCAGAAGGTTTTGGCGGCTTCTCCGAAGCCTTTGGGGATATTTTTGGCGAGATGTTTGGCCAGGCACGCGGTGGCGCACAAACCCGCGGCGCCGGTGGCCGCAAGGTCTACCGCGGCAACGACCTGAGTTATGCGATGGAAATCACGCTGGAAGAAGCGGCGTTTGGCAAGGAAAGTCAAATCCGCATTCCCACCTGGGAAAACTGCGACACCTGCCAGGGCAGCGGTGCCAAACCCGGCACCAAGCCGATCACCTGCACCACCTGCGGCGGCCAAGGCGTGGTCAACATGCGGCAGGGGTTTTTCAGCGTGCAGCAGACCTGCCCGCAATGCCGCGGCACCGGCAAAATCATCCCCGATCCGTGCACCACCTGCCTGGGCCAAGGCAAGATCAAAAAGCAGAAAACGCTGGAGATCAAAATCCCCGCCGGCATTGACGACAACATGCGCATCCGCTCCACCGGCAACGGTGAGCCGGGCACCAACGGCGGCCCGCCAGGCGACTTGTACATCGAAATCCGCCTCAAGAAACACGATATTTTTGAGCGCGACGAGGACGACCTGCACTGCACCGTGCCGATCAGCTTTTCGATTGCGGCCCTGGGCGGTGAAATTGATGTGCCCACCTTGGCCGGCAAAGCCGCCATCGATATTCCCGAAGGCACGCAAGCGGGCAAGCAGTTCCGCCTGCGCGGCAAGGGCATCAAGGGCGTGCGCAGCAGCTACCCTGGCGACCTGTATTGCCACATCGCAATTGAAACGCCCGTCAAGCTCACCGAACACCAGCGCAAGCTGCTGAAAGAATTTGACGAGTCGCTGCGCAAGGGCGGGGCCAAGCACTCGCCCACCGAAGAAAGCTGGACCGACCGGCTGAAGAATTTTTTCAGTGCTTGAGTGACCCACCGCGCTACAAAACGCTTCAGTATTGATAGCTATAAAGGCAGCTTTTACCTTGGCTAGAGGCTGATTTCACTATAAATTTGTCAGTTTGGGCTGAAAATGAGCCCAAACTGACAACTGGGAGCAAACCACAACAGGTTTGCACGGGGTCGCGCCCTGCGCTTACAGTCAGTTGCCTACTGACGTTCATCCCACCGCAGGAACCCTCCCATGAAAACCCAAGCCGCTGTAGCCTGGAAATCCGGCGAACCACTGACCATTGAAACCGTGGACCTCGAAGGGCCGAAAGCGGGCGAGGTCTTGGTCGAAATCAAAGCCACCGGCATTTGCCACACCGACTACTACACCCTCAGCGGTGCCGACCCGGAAGGTATATTCCCCGCCATCCTGGGGCATGAAGGTGCCGGCGTGGTGGTGGACGTCGGCCCCGGCGTGACCAGCCTGCAAAAGGGCGACCACGTCATTCCGCTGTACACGCCCGAGTGCCGCAGCTGCAAGTTTTGCCTCAGCCGCAAAACCAATTTATGCCAGCTGATTCGCGGCACGCAGGGCAAGGGCTTGATGCCCGACGCCACCAGCCGCTTCAGCCTGGGCGGCAAACCCATCTTCCACTACATGGGTACCAGCACCTTCAGCAACTACACCGTGGCGCCCGAAATCTCGCTGGCCAAAATCAGGAAGGACGCGCCGTTTGACAAGGTCTGCTACATCGGCTGCGGCGTCACCACCGGCATTGGCGCGGTGCTGTTCACCGCCAAGGTCGAAGCGGGCGCGAATGTGGTGGTGTTTGGCCTGGGCGGCATCGGCCTGAACGTGATCCAAGGTGCCAAGATGGTCGGTGCCGACAAAATCATCGGCGTCGATCTGAACCCAGCCCGCGAAAAGATGGCGCGCGAATTCGGCATGACGCACTTCATCAACCCGAAAGACACGCCCAATGTGGTGGACGCCATCGTGCAGATCACCGATGGCGGCGCCGACTACAGCTTTGAATGCATCGGCAACACCCAAATCATGCGCCAGGCGCTGGAGTGCACGCACAAGGGCTGGGGCCGCAGCATCATCATCGGCGTGGCCGAGGCGGGCGCTGAAATCAGCACCCGGCCGTTTCAGCTGGTGACTGGCCGCAAGTGGGAAGGCTCGGCCTTTGGCGGCGCACGCGGCCGCACCGACGTGCCGAAAATTGTCGATTGGTACATCGACAGCACGAACAACATCGACAGCCAGATCACCCACACCATGCCGCTGGCGGACATCAACCAAGGCTTTGATTTGATGAAGCGCGGCGAGTCGATCCGCGGTGTGGTGATTTTCTAATCTCCCCTTCAGTCACCCGCTATGAAACTCGAACTCCAAAGCGAACACGCCTGTTTTGGCGGTGTGCAGCGCTTCTACCAACATGCGTCGAGCGAGATCGGCTTGCCCATGCGCTTCTCGGTCTTCCTGCCACCTGCGCCCAGCATCACGGCAGCGGGCAGCAAAGTCCCCGCGCTGATGTACCTGGCCGGGCTGACCTGCAACGAAGAAACCTTCATGACCAAGGCCGGTGCGCAGCGCCTGGCGGCACACCACGGCTTGGCGCTGATTGCACCGGACACCAGCCCGCGCGGGGCCAATATTCCGGGGGAGGCCGACAGTTGGGACTTTGGCCTGGCCGCCAGCTTTTACCTGGACGCCATGCAGCAGCCTTGGGCCAAACACTACCGCATGGAAAGCTATTTGATGCGCGAGCTGCTGCCGCTGCTCACCCGCGAATTGCCGCTCGACGAAACGCGCCTGGGCCTCTTCGGCCACTCCATGGGCGGGCACGGCGCGCTGACGCTGGCTTTGAGGCACCCTGGCGTGTTCAAGTCGCTCTCGGCCCTGGCACCGATTTGCGCGCCTACGCAATGCGCCTGGGGCGAAAAAGTGTTCACCGGTTATCTGGGCACAGACCGCGCGCAGTGGGCGCAGCACGACGCCAGCGCCTTGATGGCCGCGCAGACCGCTGCACCCTACCCCAGCGGCATCTTGATCGACCAGGGCCTGGCCGACAAATTTTTGGCTGGGCAACTGCACCCGCACCGGTTTGAAGCCGCCTGCCAACACGTAGGCCAGCCGCTGGCACTGCACCGCCACCCCGGCTATGACCACGGCTACTACTTTGTCTCCACGTTCATGCCCGGCCATATCGCGCACCATGCGCAGGCGCTGGCAGCCTGAGTCTTAAAACAAACGGGCTTGCCCGCCCGTGCCCGGCCGCCTGAACTGGCTCACGTCCAGCGCCGTGCGCTCGCGGTTCAAGCCCAGGCGGGCGCAGGTTTTCTCAAAACGCTGGTGAATCAACTCGGCCCACAGGCCGCTGCCTTTCATGCGCGTGGCAAATGCGCTGTCGTAATCTTTGCCCCCGCGCATCTCTTGAATACGCGCCATGATGCGTGCGGCCCGCTCGGGTACATGCAGCGCCAGCCATTGTTTGAAGAGCGGCGCCACCTCCCAGGGCAAGCGAATCACGGTGTAGAACGCGGTACGCGCACCGGCCTTGTAAGCGGCCTCCAGCACCTGCTCCATGTCTTCATTTAAGAATGGGATTTGCGGTGCCACGCTGATACCCACCGGAATGCCGGCATCCGCAAGGGTTTGGATGGTGCGCAGACGACGCTGCGGCGATGCCGCACGGGGTTCAAGTTTGCGCGCGAGTTCTGAATCGAGCGTGGTGATGGTGATATAGACCACCGCCCTTTTTTGATGCGCGGCAGGCGCTATCAAATCCATATCGCGCTCGACCCCGCTGGACTTGGTGACCAAACCAAACGGGTGCTGCGCCTCGCACAGCAGTTCAATCACGGCGCGAGTCAGGCGCAACTCGCGCTCCAGCGGCTGGTAGCAGTCGGTGATGTTGCCGATAGACAGCAGGCGCGGCATAAAACGCGGGGCCGCCAACTCGGCGCGCAGCACCTGCGCAATGTTGCGCTTGGCAATGATTTGCGTCTCAAAATCCAGCCCCGGCGACAGGCCCAGGTAGCTGTGCGTGGGCCGGGCAAAACAGTAGCTGCAGCCATGCTCACAGCCGCGGTAGGGGTTGATGGAATAGTCAAACGAGATGTCGGGCGAGGCGTTTTGGGTGATGACGCTTTTAACGTCTTCCCAGATCAACCGGGTGGCCGGTGCGGCCGCGCTCTGCTGCAAGTCTTGCAAGCTGCCCCACCCATCGTCCAGCGCATCCCGCTGCTCCCGCTCAAAGCGGTGCGGCAACCGGTTGGCTGCGCCACGGCCTTTGATGGCGTGCAGGGGAATTTGCACAGCGGCATTGGGTTCAGACACAGGGCATCAACGGGCTGTAGTTTTATCCAGTCTATTCCCGCTTGTGTGGTCTGGCAATACCACCGGTCTGCCAAGGCCCGCAGCATGCACATTCCCCTACATGCTCAAGGTGCTCAACGCGCGCCGCTTCGTTAAAGAAGTAAATCACCTGAGCAAAGCATGGGCTTGTCGCCGCACTTCCTCAGCGGAAATGCGTTTGGACAACCCTTGATCCATTTCCGCAGCCCGGTGCGCCGCTTCTTGAAACCAAAGCGGTTCAATTTCGGATTCGGACAAAGCATCAAGGCTGGACAAAAGCTGCGCTGCCAATTCCGCCCGTTGTTGCACTGGCAGGGATAGCGCTTCGCTGGTAATGATTGCCGTATTCATGAATAAATCCTAGCACTAATCTGCAAAGGCTTTAACGTCGAAATTCAGCGGGTGCCAAAGGCGAGCCGATGGAATCCCCAGCTATACAGGCCTCTCTCATCTGACAGCAACTGCCAGCAAGGCCTTGGGATTGGTGCGTGCAATGGTAAGCAGTGTTCGCGCGGCTCCACTTGGCTGCTTGCGCCCCTGTTCCCAGCCCTGAAGTGTCCGCACGGATACTCCGAGCAGGGAGGCGAACTGTGACTGTGACAGCCCTGTGCGTTCTCGCGCCTCCACGGCAGGGGAGGAGACGATCTGCGTCTTTCCAGCCTTCATTTGCCGCACAGACTCAAGCAGCTCAGCGGCCAGGTCGCGCTTGGCCTCATAAGCGCGCAGTTGCGCATCAGTGAGAGGTTTAGCTTTCGAGGGCATGTCGAATTTCCTTTAGCTTTGCGCCCGTAATGTTGTCCGTCTTAGCCTTCGCGTACAGAAGTAGAAGCACGACTTCTTGCTCTGCTGTACGTGTGAAGTAGATAACACGAACCCCACCGGACTTGCCTGTACCAGCCCGACGCCAGCGGACTTTTCGGATCCCACCAGACTCGGGCACCACAGCTCCAGCGTCGGGACTCTCGGCAATGTACGCCGCGAACTCACCCCTCTCTTCCTCGGTCCAGTACATCGGCCATTGCTTCTGGAACAGGAGAGTTTCGACAACCATGAGGATTCACGGAACTATACGCCCAAGGCGCATAGATGCCCAGCGCCCCGCGATTCACGAGGCCTGACGTTCAAGTTCAGCGGCGCGAAGCGTCCGCTGCAACGCAGGGTTAGGCGTTACTGCTACCACGGCAGAGCCTGGCCCATGTGGAAAAATCCGCCCGTCGGGCCATCGATTGGAAGTGTCGCCAACTGAACGGCCGTGCGCGCTCCCTCCTCCACGCTAAGGGTGCCGGATGGATTGGCGTCGGTGGCCACGGCTCCGGGATGAGCGGAATTAATTTTGATGGGGGTGTCCTTGATAGCATCGGCGAGGTGAACTGTGAAAGCGTTCACTGCCGTCTTGCTGGAGTTGTAGGCGAGAGGCTTGAAGCCGTCCATGCCAGAGTCGGGCGTCGAATGAAGTGTGAGTGAACCAAGTGCGCTGGACTGGTTGACAATGCGGCCAGCTGAACTCTTCCGAATGAGAGGTAAAAGTTTCTGGGTCAGGTCAACGAGTGCAAAGAAGTTGGTCTCGAAGGTATCGCGCAATATCTGGCTTGGGACCGTAGCTGCCGTGTATGCCCAATCGCTGGCGAAGCCAGCATTGTTGACCAGAACATCCAGACGGCCATAGTCTGCGGCAATCAAATCGTGGAGCGTTCCGAACGTGGTCGCGTCGTTCATGTCCACTTGGACGGGGCGCACGTCGAGTCCCTCGCCCTTAAGTTTCTTTGCGGCTTCTGTGCCACGAGAAATCTCGCGGGAACCCAACAGAACGGTGAATCCGAGCTTGGCGAGTTGACGGCAAATCTCAAGGCCGATGCCTTTGTTGGCTCCAGTGACAAGGGCAATGCTTTTGGTGGTGGTCATAGTTGTATCTTCCTTGGGGTAGGTTGTTGAGTGCTCGTTGCGTGGAAATGCGTAGCAACGCCTAACGTCGGCCCTCAGCCGCCGCCGTATGCGGTCGGATGGAGCAACATGTTAAACATCACCGCGCTAGCGCCTCAATGAATTCTTCGGGGCGAACGTCAGCTTGCCGCAGAAGGCCCGCAAGAGTGCCGACCTTCAGCTCTAGGTGCATAGGCACGACGCAGCCCTTTGCATCGCGACGCATCACAACGTGGCTGCCACTTTGCCGCAGTTTGATGAACCCCAACCGCTCCAGGGCTCGCTGCGCTTGCGCACCCGAGACCCTTGGCAGCTTAGGCATGGCTGGGCGTAGGGATGGAGAAGACCGTTACGACTGGATGCCCGGTCGAGGGCAAAGGGAACTCAGAGAGGTACAGGGCAGTTGCTTCGCGCAAATTCGCCACCGCTTCCTCAACGGTCTGGCCTTGCGTTGTCGTCCCCGTTTCCGGATTTAAACCGATGTAGCCGCCTTCTTCCGCTGGAGTAAGCACAGCAGTGAGTTCCATGATTTTCTCCGGTTGCGGTGGATTATCCACCTACTCGGCTGTGACGTTTAACGTTGGCGCTGCCCGGCGCGCAGCCCACGCCGCGAAGCGGCATCCTGCAGCTGCGTGTCCGCGACGAGCAACCTGTTATGTCGCATTGTTGCGGGGTACATGCTTGCTCACATATTGGCGGAGCACACTGTCCATGCGC
>JBJXED010000030.1:0-4283 GCA_046155225.1 Burkholderiaceae bacterium | reverse complement strand
GCAAGCAGTTGGCCGCCCTCAAACTCGGCTATTTTTCGCCGATAACCGACTTCACCGCCCGCTTTAGCAAGTTGGAGCCGGCTGAGATTGCGCTGCGAAAAGCAGCGGAAGACTTTGCTCTTCAGCTATCCGCCAAGCCCGCGAAATAGGGGCTTGACAACGCTAAGGTAGACAGGGACGCTCCTATTCCGTTAATTCAAATCAATCGATGTATTTCTTTCTTGACAGAAATATTAGAAGGCGTATATTCAAGCGCATGGAACTCAGCCCCATTGCCAGCAAATTCATCGTCCACTGGGGCGAAATGGGCACGCTTTGGGGCGTCAACCGCACGGTTTCACAAATCCATGCATTGCTGTTTTTTCATGGCCGCCCGCTGCATGCCGAAGACATCAGCGCCGCGCTGGCCGCCGCCCGCTCCAATGTCAGCAACAGCCTTAAAGAATTGCTGAATTGGAATTTGATTCGCGTGACCCACGTGCTGGGTGACCGGCGCGACTATTACGAAACCTCGCTTGACGTATGGGAGTTGTTTCGCACCGTGGTGCGCGAGCGCAAGGAGCGCGAGTTCGATCCCACAGTACGCATGCTCAATGATCTGGTGAAGCAACCCGGTTTTGAAGCCGAGTCGCCCGATGCGCAAGACCGTGTCCGCGAAACCCTACGCCTCATGCAAGCAACAGGCCTGTGGACTGACGAAATGCTGCGCCTGTCGCCTGCCACCCTTGAGAAAGTATTGCGCATGGGGGCCAGTGTGCAGAAATTTGTGCGCGGTGAGGAAGCTGTCAGCACCAGCAAACCCATGGACCCTGCGCAAAGTCTGCCGCCTTTTTGAACTGTTAGATGCTTTTTTTTGCCTTTATATTTCTGTTAATAATGAAATTACTGTTTCAACCAAAGGAGTAAACCATGAGCCCTCGCAACTCAGCCGGCAATACCCGTTACGGCCAACTAAAAAAACGGCTGGCGCGTGCCGCCAAAGCGGCAGAAAACAGCGCCGTCTACCCGCTGACGCTTTACTACGAATCGGCGTGCCCTTTGTGCAATGCCGAGATGACCAACCTGATGCTGCGCAACCACGGCCAGCTACTGCGCTTTGTCGATGTGTCGGCCCCCGGCTTTGCTGCTGTGCCGCCGGGCACAAGCCTGCAAGACCTGCTGGATTTGATTCATGCCCAGCGTGCCGATGGCCAGGTCGTCAAAGGCGTAGAAGTGTTCCGCCTGGCCTACGAAGCCGTTGGGCTTGGCGGTGTGGCCCGCGCATTGCGCCTGCCGGTGCTGGGCGCGCTTGCCAAGCATGCCTACCCGCTGCTGGCGCGAAACCGCCACCGCATCCCACGCAGCCTGGTGCGCTTTATGTTTGAGGGCGCGGTAAGGCGGGCGGCGCAGCGGGCTGCACAAACCCATTGCACGCCAGAAATATGCACCCCCGCCAACCCTGGCTAAATCTTTCATTCACGACTATTTTCAAAGGAGCAAACTCATGAAAACCCAACTTTTTTTCCTCTCGCTGCTGATTGCCGTTATTGGCCCCATCATTGCCATCAGCTACCTCAAACCCATCTTGAAAAAAGTCCTGGGTTTGCTCTGCGACGCCGACGGCGGGGCCGAGTTTTGGGTGCGCAGTGCCTACTTGCTGGCGGTCAGTGGCACCCTGCTCTTGATGCTTAGCTTTGGCCAGTTTGATGAGCAGCACAACTTGGTCGACGTGGTTCGGCGCTCGCTCTGGCTGGTGCTTGCGGGCGTATTCGCCACCGTGGCCATCATTTCGCGCAATGTCTGGGCACAGGTACGGCATATGCTGGCCGTGCAGTCGGCAGCGGCAGCGCCGCAGCCTGCCGCCCGTGCGCCGGTTATCGCCCCTGCACCGGCAGCCGCACCGCTGGACGCCGACGCGTTCTGGAACAACGCCAGTGAAAAACCAGCGGGCTGAGACAAGTACGCCTAACTGACAAAACAACACTATGCTGCCTCGCCGCCCCATCAAATTGCACTGGGCTGACCTGGTGCTCCTGCGCCGCTGGGAGGTAGCGCTGAACCTCGGACTGTCCGCACCCTGGCTGGCGGGCTCACTGTGGGCAGCGCAGAATGATTTGCTGCTGCTGGCAGCCGTGTGCTCGGCAGCGTTTTTCCTGACCGCCTTGCGCCAGGCGCATGACGCTTACCACGCCAGCATTGGCGTGCCTCGCAGCTGGCTGGACGCGGTGCTGCTTGCGCTGACACTGACCATGCTGTGCTCAACCCACGCCATCCGCCACACGCACCTGGTTCACCACCGCAACCCGCTGGGGCCTGGTGATGAGGAAGGTGCCTGGGCTCGGCAAAGCGGCTGGCGCGCGCTGGTCCTGGGCCTCCTATTTTCCATTCGCACCCATGCACAAGCGCTGCGCACTGGCAACCCACGCACACGGCGCTGGGTCGTACTGGAGCTGGGTTTGATCGCGTTGGTCTGCGCAGCGGCCTGGCCAAGCGAACTGACTTGGCTGCGCTACCACGTGGTCGCCATGATGGGTGCGAACGCATTGGTCGGGTTTTTCGCGGTTTGGAGCGTGCATCACGGCTGCGAAGCGGCGCATGGCACCTTCGCCCGGACTGAGCGTCGCGCCTGGTGCAACTGGCTCACCGTGAATTTGCTCTACCACATCGAACACCACCTCTACCCCGCTGTACCCGCCAACCACCTGCCCGAGTTGGCCCGCAGGCTGGATGCCGCAGCGCCTGAATTGACTCAGGCACGGGTATTGGGGCCCGGGGACGCAAGCGGCCGTTTTTCTGCGGCCCGGCGTTGACACAAAGCCGCTGCAACCACGGGCTTGCCATACAACCAGTTGCGCGCCCGTCAGCGCCTACGATCCGGCGCGCCTACACTTGAACTAATTTTGACGTCCCCCTGTAGGGAGAAATTCATTTCGTGCACTGAATCAATCTATCAATCAATGAGCGTTTCGGCAAAATATGCAAATTGTTCGCACTATTGATAAAAAGTCCAACCCACCATGAGCATTGAATCCGAACTTGCCGCCCTGCACAAACCCCTGCTGCGCTATGCCCAAATGCAATTGCGCAACGACAGCATGGCTGAGGACGTGGTGTCGGAAGTCATGCTGGCGGTACTGGAAAAACCCGATGACTTTGCGGGCCGCAGCAAGCTCAGTACCTATTGCATCGGCATTTTGAAATTCAAGATCATCGACCTGCTGCGCAAGCGTGGCCGCGAGATACACGTTGAGCCGCTGGACGAGCAAAGCCATGACGAAGCGATTGACGCGCTGTTCAAAGCCAATGGCCATTGGCAGGAGCCGCCACCCGTTTGGCAGGAACCTGACAGCGCCTTGCAGCAAAGCCAGTTTTTTGAAGTGCTGCAAACTTGCATCGACCGTCTGCCCCCCAAGATGGGCCGCATCTTCACCATGCGCGAATGGCTCGAGCGCGACACCGACGATATTTGCAGTGAACTCGGCATCACCGCCAACAACTGCAGCCAAATGCTCTACCGCGCCCGCATGCAATTGCGCGCCTGCCTCGAAACCACTTGGTTCACCGCAAAGTCATGAGCCTGCTACTGCCCGATTGCCAAGAGGTCTCGCGCCTGCTCAGCGACGGCCAAGACAAACGCCTGCCGCCCGCCGAGCGGGCCCGCCTGCGCCTGCATCTGGTGCTGTGCGATGCCTGCCGCAATGTGGAAGAGCAATTTGATTTTTTGAGCCGTGCCATGCAGCGGCTCGGGCAAATCCAGGAGTCGCCGAAGCAGGAATCACAAGCAGCCAAGTCGGGCGAAAAACCGCCGGTAGATTGATGGCTGAGCGCGGTGCATTCGTGCCCCCTGCGGTAGCGCTTTAGCCAGCACGCAGCCAAACTGGGGCCACATGGCTTCGCTAGAGCCGCATGCGCACGGCTAAACGGCGCCATTTAAGCAAACACCACATTGACTCGCCCAGCCGCCCCCGCTACGGCCCGGCGGCGGGCGGGCTTGACCACGATATCGATGTCGCGCCCCAGGCGGGCCAAGCATTCCAGCATCTTGGCCTCGCTGATGCCGCGAAACTGCCCGCGCAGCAACATCGACACCTTGGGCTGGGGCATGGCCAGCAGCGCAGCCGCTTGTTGCTGCGTGAGGTTCTGGCGCTTCAATATGTCGGCGATTTTGCTGGCCAGCTTGGCCTTGACCAACATCTCTTGGGCATCGGCCATGCCAAGGTCGGCATAGACGTTGCCGCTGCTGGGTTCAATGGAAATAGTGCTCATCAACAACTCCTTGGAATGACAAATAGCAAGCTAGCACC
>JBJXED010000029.1:0-10263 GCA_046155225.1 Burkholderiaceae bacterium | reverse complement strand
TTCACCCGATCGAGTCGCGCTCGTTTCGGCTGTCACTGGTGACGCATTTTTAGGCGCAGCGGCAAGGCGACGGGCGTTTGGCGCTGGGCGCTGGGCGCTGGCTTGACCACCCGCAGGCCTCTCAAACACCTCCAAACGCGAATTTCCCGCATTTTTAGAGTCAAATCAGCTTCTAGCCAAGGTTTTTATTGCCGGTGCTGCTATTAATTTTGATACTACTCGAGCGTCATCCATGCATCTGACAGCAGCTCCGCCTGCTCCAGCACCAGTCGAATGGCCTCCTCCTGCCTATCCGGCGGGTACTTGTAGCGGCGCAGCGTGATGCGCACCAGATTGCGCAAGCGGGCGCGCACGCTCTCACGCTTTTGCCAGTCCACCGAGGTGCTGTTGCGCAGCTTTTCGGTAATTTCCACTGCGATCTTTTTCAGCGTCTCATCCCCCAGCTCGCGCACCGCGCTTTCGTTGTCAGTCAGCGCGTCATAGAAAGCCAGCTCGGACGCATTCAAGCCCAGCTTGTTCCCGCGCAGCGCTGCCTCGCGGAACTCCTTGGCCATGGCAATCAGCTCTTCGATCACCTGTGCGCTTTCCACCGCGCGGCTCAGGTAACGGTTAAGCGCGGCCTGCAAGCGTTCACTGAATTTGCGCTCCAGCACCACGTTGGTCCGCATGCGGGACTTCACTTGGTCGTTGAGCAGCTTTTGCAGCAGCTCCACTGCAAAGTTACGCTGCGGCAGCTGGCGCACTTCTTCCAGAAATGCGTCGGACAAGATGCCGATGTTGGGCCGCTCCAGCCCCGCGAGCTTGAAGATGTCCTCTACACCTTCCGCCACCACCGCGTTGTCCAGAATCTGCTTGAGCACCGCATTGCGGCCCTCTTCTGACAGCTTGGCATCCGACGTGGTGGCCTTGGCAATCACCGCTTTGATGGCTTGAAAGAAGGCAATCTCTTCCCGCAGCAGTGCCGCATCGTCGAGCGTGCCGCACAGCGAAAACGCCTTGGTGATGCCCAGCACCACATCGGCCCAGCGCTTTTTACCCTCTTCCAGTCCCAGCACAAAGTTGGCAGCGGGCAAGAGCAGCGCCGTAGCGTGCGTGCGGTAGGCGCTGAAGTCAAAGCCGTGCAATTGGTGGCGAGCCACCTCCATCAGCTCTTGCAGCTTGGCCAGGGCCTCGGCGGCGTCCAGCGTGGGCTGGCCCTTGCCCTTGCTCTCGGTGTAAGTGCGCAGGGCGCTGCGCAGCTCGGCTGCAATGCCGATGTAGTCCACCACCAAGCCGCCCTCTTTGTCACGGAACACGCGGTTCACGCGGGCAATGGCCTGCATCAGGTTGTGGCCCTGCATCGGCTTGTCGATGTACATGGTGTGCAGGCACGGCACATCAAAGCCGGTGAGCCACATGTCACGCACGATCACCAGCTTCAGCGGATGAGGATCGTCAAATGAGGCGTCCTTAAAACGGCGCTCCAGCAGCTTCTTGGTCTGGTTGTTGTAGATGTGCGGTTGCAGCAGCGCGGCATCTGCGGCAGAGCCTGTCATCACCACCTTGATGGCGCCCTGCGCAGGGTCATCGCTGTGCCAGTCGGGCCGCAGCTTGATGATGGCCGCATAGAGCCGCGCGCAAATTTCACGGCTCATGGCCACCACCATGCCCTTGCCCGCCACCGCACTGTTGCGCGCCTCAAAGTGCTGCACGATATCTGCAGCCACCAAGTCCACCCGTTCCTTGGTGCCCACCAGCTTTTCCAGGGCTGCCCAGCGGGTTTTCTCGGCTTCTTTCAGCGCCGAGTCTTCTTCGTCTTCAAAGACCTCTTCCACCTCGGCGTTCAGCGCCTCCATCGCCACCTGGTTCAGGTTCAGCTTGGCCAAGCGGCTCTCGTAAAAGATGGGCACCGTGGCGCCATCGTCCACCGCGTCTTGAATGTCATAAATGCTGACGTACTCACCAAACACAGCGCGGGTGTCGTGGTCGCCCGCCTCAATCGGCGTGCCGGTAAAGCCCACAAAGGTGGCGTTCTTCAGCGCATCCCGCAGGTGCTTGGCAAAGCCGTATTTGTATTTGCCCGTCTTCTTGTCCAGCACGGCGCGAAAGCCGTATTGCGAGCGGTGCGCCTCGTCGGCCATCACCACGATGTTGCTGCGGTCACTCAGTAGGGGGAACACTTCTTCGCCATCAGCGGGCGTGAACTTCTGTACCGTGGTGAAGATGATGCCGCCCGATGGCCGCCCGGCCAACAGCGCGCGCAGCTCGTCGCGGCTGCCCGCCTGCTGCGGCAACTCGCGCAGCAGGCTGCGTGCGCCCACAAAGGTCTGGAAGAGCTGGCCGTCCAGGTCGTTGCGGTCCGTCACCACCACCAGCGTGGGGTTGTGCATCTCGGGCTGCTGCATCAGCTTGGCGGCAAAACACACCATGGAAATGCTTTTGCCCGAGCCCTGCGTGTGCCAGACAATGCCGCCCATGCGCGAGCCGGGCTTAACTCTTTCGGCATAGCTAGCCCATTGCTCCTGCACCATGTTGGGCGGTGGCGGTGTTGCTGCAATCACCGCCGCCTTCACCGCCGCACGCACGGCGTGGAACTGGTGGTAAGCCGCAATCTTCTTCACCACCTGGCCGTCGACCATTTCAAACAGCACAAAGTAGCGCAGGTAGTCCAGCAACAGCGCAGGCGCAAAGAAGCCGCGCACCACTTTCTCTAACTCGTACTCCAGCAGCGGGCGGTCGTTCTCATTCTTCACCGTGCGCCAAGGCAAAAAGCGCTCAAAGCTGGCAGTGAGCGAGCCCACGCGGGCCTGCAAACCATCGGACGCCACCAGCGCCTCGTTGGTCACAAACAGATCGGCGAGCTCGTCCTTGTATGTCTGTAGCTGGTGAAAGGCGTCTTTGATGCCTACCTGCTCCGCAGCCAGGTTTTTGAGCTCGATCAATGCAACCGGCAGGCCGTTGATAAAACACACTAGGTCTGGCCGTCGCGGCTGCCTGGTACCCTGCACGGTGAACTGGTTCACCACCAAAAAGCGGTTGCGCTCAGGCGTGTCAAAGTCCACCAGCACCACGCGATCGCCCCGACGCTCACCGTTGATTTCCACTTCCACCGGCACGCCGTTCACCAGCGCTTCGTGGAAGGCGCGGTTGCTTTGGATGAGCGAAGGGTGATCCGGCTTGCTCAACTGGTGCGCCACATCGTCCAGCACGGCGGCGGGGATTTGCGGGTTCAGCCGCGCCAGGGCCTCGCGCAACTCGCCTTGCAGCAGCACCTGGCGGTAGTCAGAGCGCTGGGGGCTGTCGCTGTCGGGCGCAATGTCGGGGCCAGCGCGGTAGTCCCAGCCGGCATCCTGGAACCAGGTGAGGGCGAGTTGTTCGAGGTCGGATTCGGTCATGCCAGTACTAGCCCCGGTTTAAGGCCGAGCCGTTCTTGAAATGCGGGGGGAATATCAGCCCAGTGCTCAATCAGCAGATCAACTAATTGCCTACCGTTGACTAACCCGATGCGCGGAAACCCATTCTCAAGCGCCACGTCTGTAGCGGCCGCTTGATAGTCCGCCGTGGTGATAAACGCGCCCTGCCCACCAAAAGGAATGGCTTGTCGAAGCTGACGGACCACATTGGCGGCAATCTTGGTACCACGTCTGTAGCGTTTAGCTTGAACAAAGACCTTCACCTTAGCCAAGTTCGCAACGTTCAGCTCACCGGTTGCATCCACTCCACCGTCGCCCGTCTTTCCCACTACCTCGGAGCCTTCAAAGCCAAGTGCAGTCAGCAAGTGCCCCACTAGGATTTCAAACTCCTTGTCATCCAGCTCCAACACTTGGTCTAGCACGACTGCGTACGGATCGTAGGGCAATGCCGCTTGCACAGGTACCGATGCGCCCTGCCCAATCGCTTGCAAAAACTCAGCGCCCTGAGACACCGCAAACACCGTTAGCGACGATCGCATCGTGTTTTGGAAAGGAACCGAGAAGTCACCACGACGGATTGGCTTGTCGTTCCAGTGCACATTCCGCCGATGTGGATAGGGGCAGGCCGGATCGTTTGGAACATAGGCATAAGAAGGGCCTTGCGCCACCGCGCCGTAGTGCAGCCATTCGGTATCGGCTGCGGGGGTAATTACATAGTCGCCTGCCTTCAGCTCCAACAAGAAACGGCCTATCTGGCCCACCTGTTGGCCAATTACGATGTTACTGGTGTCCTTGGGGTATGCAGCTTTGTATAGGGGGTATAGATCTTCCCGGCTCTTGATTCTCGAAAGGTCTTCTAATTCCCATCCAATCGCCACATATCCGCCCGCTACAAAGGCTTTGGCGTGGGTTCCGAACTCTGCACGAACACACCAGACATTAGTCATCTTGTTACCCCTCAACCTTTAAAGACAAAACGCTTTTCCGCAACATCGGCGACGAAGTCGATGATGCTTTCAACCATTTGGTGTTCCCCATTTGGGTACCAGATGGGTTGAATATTTAGGTCCAACAAACGTGTTTCTTTCTGCTGCTTGGCTTGAACATCTGCAGGCGCTTCAACGATGGCGTAATGGTTTGGTACTTGATAACCATCACTATCCCGCGCTGCCTTAAACAGCTCCATCGTCCAGTCTTGTTCCAGGCCACAGCCTAGAAATAAGAGCGACTGGGAGATGTAAATTTGGCGTAGCGCTTTGGGTAGCGACTTTTGAAAATCGAAGGGCTTGCCATAAGCGAGTTCGTATTGTTCCGCCGTGAGGATGTGGGTGGCTTCACTCTCCGCATCGCCATGCAATTTCAGCAGGCATCGATCACCACGCACCAAACGCGAGAAGAATTTATTTTCTTGGGTGCCGTGCATGTAGGCATCGAACACAAGTTGTCTGCCTTGATGGGTCGCTCCTTCATAAGTCTTCTCAATGGCATCGTCAAAATTGGTCGTGACAATGCACCCCCTAGCAAATCGCGGCAAATGCTGTAACGGCCCAGCCTTGAGTTTCAACTGACTTGCTCTATAGGTGGTTTTTACAAAATGCGAAGTCTGAACTTTGTCATGCGCCGCGAGTTCTTGCGCAGCCTCAAGGTAATGCCCGGATGCGATCAAGACCCGGATTTTTGGTGCGTCAGCACCTGGCAAGCGCCCCAGCAACTGGGTTAGGGCATCTCCCCACAACGGCATTCCCAGTGGCTTCGAAAGTCCTGCTCCAACAAACGGAACGACACGTCCGCGCTCTACCGCCAACAACATATCTTCAACGAGACCGACGACCCCATCAGCACGAATCAACGCGAGTGCTTTTTCATGTTTAGCGTCACTCTCGCTTCGCTGCCAGTTTTCCTTCTCGACTTCATATGCTTCCGGGTCTACCCAGAACAGCACGGAACTACGCAGGTATTCAGATTCACCGATTACTACGGGCTCTTCGGTATCAATGTGCTCGTTGAACTCAACGTTTTCTTGGTACTGGTCCGTCAGTATTGCAACGGCCGTTTCCAGCATCCGGCGGTCGTTTTGGTCAATCTCACTCAAGACGCATCCTCCTCAGCTGGAACCAGCACTTCCCCTGAAAGAAGTTTTGGTAACAGGGAATCTCTTTGTGCCACCAGAAGTTGTGTCTCTCGCTCATTGGAGACGATCCGCTTGTAGAGTGATCCGCCATACCGGTCAATTTTTTCAAACAGATCATCAGTCGGGCGCACGACAGGGATAGGTCGAAAGTTCGCCTTACTGATCTCCAAAAAGGTGGATCCATTGGCCCGACTCACGATTTCGTCATGTGCCCACTCGGCCCAATACAACAAAAAGTAATGGGACACACCCGAATTTGGGGCCATCGCAATAAAACCCTGATTCACCGCCACCGGTACTTCATTGATCGCGCGATACCCAATGGGTGCGCGAGACGACAATAAAACGGCACCTGGCTTCAGCAATCCAGAGCCAATCTGGGCAAGCCCTTCATCAGAAACTTTGCGCTCCGTTTCCAGCAGGACTGGGGATGACAGGCGTGAAAGATCTTTTGGTGTGGCCCAGTAATGAACTCCGTCGTTCCAATACTTGGGCTCTTTGGTGTTGGGGGTACTCCCGCCCGTAACATTTGCCAAATTGCCAATGGATTCGATCACCCAACCGCTTGGAATCTCTCCAAGCTCTGAGTCTTCGAAGTTTTCGGGGAACAGCGCGAGGAGTTCGGGGGTGAGGCCCAGGCGTTGGCAGATGGATTCGGAGCTCTCGCCGCTGGCCTTGGCGCGCACAGGGTCAAAATCGACGAACCAGGACTGGAAGATGGCGCGGGCCATAGCTTCCAGCGTTTCGTTCATGCGGCGGTTGAGTTCGATTTTGTCGTCGAGGGTGCCAAGAATGTGGGCGATGGCGCGCTGCTCCACCAGTGGAGGAAGTTGAAGCTTGTATCGTGATACAGCTTCGTTGGGCACCCGCTGCCTTCCAGATGTCCCTTCCATGCTAGCGATGGCATGAGAACGAAAGCTAGGAAATCGAGCAAGGTAATAAGCGAACAAATCGTCACTTACGCCATCCTTGCCGGATATGACGATGTACTCGGTTGAGCCGTGTGCTACTTCATTTTCAACAAGACCGGAGACGAATGCGGTCTTGCCATTTTCGAGGCATGGCGTAATGCGCGCCAATAGCGTGTCGCGATTTCGAAACTTGGCACCACCGCCAACAAATTCGCGGTGCTCAATTCGCGCCACTTGGCGCGCGTGCTCTGGCAAAGCATCCATTGGTACGAAAGGCGTAACTGCTCCACGCTTGATCTCTCGTTTTGGGTTGACATTGAATGCAGCGCCCAGCGTTGTCTCTTGCCACTCACTCATCCCCATCTCCCAAATCCCCACTCAACTCCGCCTCAATCTGCTCAATGGTTGGCAAGCTGCCTTCCAACTCCTGCGGCAGCGCGCGGGTGAGTTGGGTTTCCCACTCGGCCACGCTGATGGGCTGGGTGCTGCCCGCCAGTGCATATTCCACCAAAACGCGGTTCTTCTCGCGCACCAGCAGCAGGCCCAGGGTGGGCTTGTCGTCCGGGTGGGCCAGCAGGCGGTCAACGGCGGTCATGTACATGCCCAGTTGGGCACCGTCGCCTGCTTCAAACTTGCGGGCCTTGAGCTCAATGACCACATAGCGGCGTAGCTTGAGGTGGTAGAAAAGTAGGTCCAGGTAAAAGTCTTCGTCGCCAATTTCCAGATGCACCTGGCGGCCCACAAAGGCGAAGCCCTGGCCCAGCTCCAGCAAAAATTTCTGGATGTGGGCCACCAATCCGCGCTCCAGCGCGGCTTCGCGGCGCGGGGCATCGGTGCCCAAAAAGTCAAACAGGTAGGGGTCTTTGAAGATTTGCACCGCCATGTCCGAATCGGGCGGCGGCAGGGTGGCGGGGAAGTTGTTTTGCGCTTTGCCGTGGCGCAGGTGGGCCTGGCCCTGAATCTGAAAGCTCAACACGTTGCGTGACCAGCCGTGTTCGACGGTCTGGGCGGCGTACCAGAGGCGATCTTCTGCAGTGGTCAGCTTCTCCAGCAAGGTGAGATTGTGGTACCAGGTCACTTGTGCAAGCGCCGCTTGCACAAGCTCCCGACCCGGCCAGGCGCTGGCAAAAGCCCGCATGTACTTGAGGTTGCGCGGCGAAAAGCCCTTCATGTCAGGAAAGGCCTCGCGCAGGTCAGCCGCCAGCCGGTCCACCACCTTGGTGCCGTAGCCCTGCTCTGCCTGCTTGTGCAGGATGCGCTGGCCAATGTCCCAATACAGCAGCACCATGACGCTGTTGCTGGCCAGCACCAAACGCAAGCGCTCGCCGTGGATGCGGCCTTTGATCTCAGCCAGCCAAGCTGCGTAGTCTGCAGGCATGTCGCTGGCTTGCACGGCCACCGGAAACATGGCGCTGCGGTCGGTTCGGCCGCGCTGGGCGCGCGGGGCCTGATCCGCAATGGCCTTGATCGGGGCGGGCTTCTTGGGTTTAGAGGCCATAACCCAGCCCCGCCAGGTTCTTGCGGATTTCAGCCTCCAGCCTTAGGCTCTCTTTGAACTGCTGACCCAGCGCCGTGGTCAGGCGGGCCATTTTTTCTTCAAACGGCTCGGCATCGGCCTCTTGCGCGGCGGCGCCCACATAGCGGCCGGGGGTGAGCACGTAGTCGGCCTTGCGGATGTCGTCCAGCTTCACGGCTTTGCAAAAGCCTGCTTCGTCGGCATAGCTGGTGCCGCGCTGCCAGGCGTGAAAGGTGTTGGCTACTTTGGCAATGTCGTCGGGTTTGAAGTCGCGCAGCACGCGGTCTTTCATGTAGCCAAGCTGGCGCGCGTCGATGAACAGCACCTCGCCATGGCGCTGGCGGCTGATGCCTTTTTTGGCGCGCTCGGCTTTGCTGCGGGTGAGGAACCAGATGCAGGCGGGAATCTGCGTGTTGGTAAACAGCTGGCCGGGCAGGGCCACCATGCACTCCACCAAGTCGGCCTCGATCAGCGCTTTGCGGATTTCGCCTTCGTTGTTGGTGTTACTGCTCATGGAGCCATTGGCCAGCAGCAGGGCCATGCTGCCGTGGGGGGCCAGGTGGTGGATCATGTGCTGCATCCACGCAAAGTTGGCGTTGCCGTCGGGCGGCACGCCGTATTTCCAGCGCGGGTCGTCATCGCGCACGCCCTCTTTCCAAGCCTTCATGTTGAAAGGCGGGTTGGCCATGATGAAGTCGGCGCGCAGGTCGGGGTGCTGGGGGCGGGAGTAGGTGCTGGCGGGCTCTTTGCCAAAGTCGTAATCCAGCCCACGGATGGCCATGTTCATGCTGGCCAGCCGCCAAGTGGTGGGGTTGAACTCCTGGCCATAGATGCTGAGCTGGCCAATCTTGCCGCCGTGCTCCAGTACAAAGCGCTCGCTCTGCACAAAGAAGCCGCCCGAGCCGCAGCAGGGGTCGTACACGCGGCCTTCAAAGGGCTCCAGCATTTCCACAATCAGGCTGACGATGCTTTTGGGGGTGTAGAACTCGCCGCCACGCTTGCCTGCGGCAATGGAGAACTCGCCCAGGAAGTACTCGTAAATGTGGCCCAAGATGTCTTTGGCCTTGAGCGCGCCGTGGTTGAACGGGATTTTGGAGAACTCGTCAATCAGGCCGGGCAAGGCCTCGTCTACCCGCCAGCGGGCGTAGCTTTTGTCGAGCACGCCTTTGAGCTTGGGGTTGTCTTTTTCTACCGCCTCCAAGGCATCGTCGAGCAGGCGGCCAATGCCTTTGAATTTGTACTCAAAGGTTTTGCCGTTTTTGACGGTGAGCACGGTGTCGATGGCGAGCTTGGCGCTGTCTTTCAAGAAGTCCCAACGGGCCAGCGCGGGCACCCAGAAGACATTGGTCTCGGTGTAGTAGTCACGCGCTTCCAGCTCTTGTTCCATCAGCTCGGCTGCATCGTCACCCAGGTAGTAGTCGTTGGCAGGGTCTTTGAAGGCGGCTTCCAACTCCAAGCGGCGCTCTTTGAATGCGTCAGAGATGTATTTGAGGAACACCAGCCCCAGCACGACATGCATGTATTCGCTGGGGTTGACCGCAGAGCGCAGGCGATCGGCCGCGTCCCAGAGTTTTTTGTCCAAGTCGCTAAGGAATTGCTGATCGTCGTTGTTCATGGTGTTTGAAATTACGTTGCCCGATATTAGCCGTGCGACTGCTTCATCCGTATGGGTGCATGCTTGACTCAGTAAGTACCCTGGATGCGACAAGCCTCTCAAACCCCTCCAAACGTGAATTTCCCGCATTTTTAGAGTCAAATCAGCTTCTAGCCAAGGTTTTTATTGCCGGTGCTGCTATTAATTTTGCTATTGCTCGCGCGTCATTGGCGTCTCGATCACTGCTTGCGCCAGCAGCGCCTCCACCAGAATGCGCGCCGCATCCAAGGTGAAATCACCGGCATCCAGCCGCTGCAGTACCGCCTCAGCGGGCCACTGCGCAAACTGCGCCACTTCGCCGTCCTGGTTCTGCGGCGCGAGATGCGGCGGCACGCTGGCCGCGTACCAGTCGATGGTCTCGCGCAGGTAGCCGGTGCCCAGCGCATCGGGCGTGGGGCGAGCCGACTCAATACGGCCGCCCAGCGTCAGGCCGTGCAGTTCAGCCAGATGCAGGCCGGCTTCTTCCCAGGTCTCGCGCGCCAGCGCGGCCAGTACGGTTTCACCGGTGGGCACCATGCCGCCGACCAGCGTGTCCCACAGGCCAGGGTCGTTGGGCTTGGTGAGGGCGCGCTGCTGCAGCCACATCTGGCCGGTGGGCGTAAAGCCGACCAAGTGCACGGCATGGGTGGCAATGCCGAGGGCGCGGGTGGCCGCGCGCT
>JBJXED010000028.1:0-4692 GCA_046155225.1 Burkholderiaceae bacterium | reverse complement strand
CCCCCGGCTCAGACGCCGTTAAAGTCAAAGGCGTCATCACCTGGGTAGCCGTAGCCGACGCACTACAAGCCGAAGTGCACTTGTACGAACGATTGTTCAAAGAAGCCCACCCCGAAGCAGGCGGCGTTGACTTCTTGCAGAACCTGAACGCCAATAGCCTGACGGTGATGCAAGCAGTGGTTGAGCCATCACTGGCAACAGCCAAGGCTGATGACAAGTTTCAGTTTGAGCGGCATGGCTACTTTGCGGCTGATCGGGTGGATCATGCAGCGGGGAAGCTGGTGTTTAATTTGGTTGTGGGGTTGAAGGATGGGTGGGGTGAATAAGCAACTCCAGAAGTACGGCATGGCCGTATAATCTGCTGAAACAACAATGACTTCAATCATGCTGACCATCGCAGAAACACCGACCTTTCAGCGAGCGTGGCCAGACTATTGGACCGAGGACGAAAGAGGCGCTTTCGCAAGTTATTTGGCGCTGACACCTGATGCGGGTGATGTAGTTCCAGGTACTGGTGGCGTACGCAAAGTAAGGTGGTCACGACCGGGTACCGGTAAGCGTGGTGGCGTGCGGGTTGTGTATTTCAATCGCTTGGCGGATGGCGAAATTTGGCTTCTCTTGATTTACAGCAAAAGCGCAAGAGACAACGTCCCAGCCGAGCTTCTTAGGTTGATGAAACAGGAGTTGAATGATGCCCATGACTGACAAACAACTGCGCGAACGCGATGCCAAGCGTGATTTGGGCGCAGAGCTGCTTCAATCCATTCGCGAGATGAAAGCCGGCAAAGGCCGAGTGGTCGCCAAGATCGAGGTGCCACCTGTTGTGATGGCTCGTATGAAGTCCGGCTTGTCGCAATCTGAATTCGCTGGCCTGCTTGGCGTATCGGTGCGCACCCTGCAAGATTGGGAGCAAGGCCGCAGACAGCCCTCAGGCGCAGCTCGAACCTTGATTACTATTGCGCAGCAGCAGCCCAAGGTGTTGAAGCAAGTGTTTAAAAATCTTGAGGCTGTCTGAGCCGCAACCATGAAAAGCATTTACTTCGAGAACGACGACATCCTGCAAATCCGTGTATCTGAAAAACAGATCGTGCGCGTGGTTTCGCAAGATTGGCACACCAACATCAGCTGCGCGAAGGCGCAGTGGCCACCGACAAAGAGCTGCGCGACTATGTGGCCAACCGCGTGGCCGACTTCAAAGTGCCGCGCAAAATTGTCTTGCTGGCTGAGATTCCCAAGGGTGCCACCGGCAAATTGCAACGCATTGGCATGGCGCAAAAGCTGGGGCTGGTACCCGCGTGAGCAGTTAATGCATCCATGCGTTTGATCCGCAGGCGCATTAAGTTGAGCGCTGTTTTGTCGGCATCGAGACATGCGGGGTGAAGGCTTGTGCCACCGCTTGCCAGGCGGCAGTCGCGCTCCGCGCATTGCCCATGGAGCCATCCAACGAGGACCCGAAAGCAACCGATGCGGTTTGCGTCCGAATTTCGTACGGCCGGGGGAAAGACGGCAGCAAGACTTCAAACCGCTTTTCTTGCAAGTGCGGCTGTAGCTGAGCGCAGGACGGTCCCCCAGCCAGCTCAGGCAGCTGTTCTGCGATGACTAGAAAACCGTCTTCAATCGGCCTGCAAAATACGCCCCGCTCAGAGTAGTTGCGCCTGATTTGCTGCGCGAGTGCACTGACAACCAGATCGGTTTTCTTCCCAAAGTAGGTGCGGAGCTTCGCAAACTTTTCAACCTGTAAATGCACCAGCGATAGCGGCCGAGCCGGTGATTCGTTGTCCAGCAGATTGAGCAGTGCGGATAGGCCATTGGCGTTCCAGCAGCCGGTGGCGGCGTCGATCAGATCCGAGCGCGCGTGATGGCCTACATCACGCGAAAAATCTTGGCCCAGGCCGCGTCTGCTGCCCTCCAGGTTGAGCCTGAGCTCTTCCACCACCATCGCCGCGAGGTCTTGCAGGCTGCGCAACTCGTCTGGACTGAACTGGCGCGGCGTACCGTCAATCACACACAGTGTGCCGACATAAAAACCCGGCTCGATCTCCAGCGGCACGCCGGCGTAAGCCCGCATGAATGGCGCCCCTACCACGGCAGGAATGTCGGCAAACCGCTGGTCCTGCAACGTGTCCTGGACGGTCAGCATGTCGCCTGACGCCAGCGTATGGGCACAGATATCCGTATCGCGGGCCACCTTACTTACGCCCAAGCCCTGCTCGGACAACAGCCAGACCTCGTATTCGTCAATGATCGAGATGCAGCACTGGGGCACTTCCAGCATTTTGAGGGCGAGCCGGGTGATGCGGTCAAAGCGCTCCTCCCTCGGCGCAAAAGCGCAGTGAAACTCGCGCAGTTGCGCGACGCGCAGCGAGTCGTTGTCCGGGATGGGCGCTTTTTGCATCGGTCAACCTAGGTCGCGTTGGGCGTAAGCCAGAACCCGGTTTATAGCGCCAAACGCCCTGCCGAGAGGCGTAGGATGCGTGCGAAATTCCTTATTGTCTAACTGCAGCAACGCACTGTTGCCAAGTGCTGACACTCCATCGACTGCGCCTGCTGGGCGAACTAGCCATCAGTCCGCACATTGGCCAGTTTGGCCACCTGCGCCCACTTTTGCTGCTCGGCCTTGATGAAGTTGGCAAACTTCTCGATGCTGCCGCCGCCGTCTTCGGCACCAAACTGCTCGAGCTTTTCCTGCACATCGGGCATGGCCAGCACTTTGTTCACGTCGTCGTTCATGCGCTGCGCCATAGCCTGCGGCATCTTGCCGGGGCCCATCAGGCCGTACCAGACGGTGGCTTCAAAGCCGGGGAAGCCCGATTCGTCCATGGTCGGCACATTGGGGTGGCCTTTGGCGCGCTTGAGCCGGGTTTGCGCCAGCGCAATCGCCTTGCCGCCCTTGATGTGCGGCGTGGCCGAAGTCATGGTTTCAAAGCAGTAATTGACCTGGCCGCCGAGCAAGTCAGAAATCGCCGGGCCGGAGCCGCGGTAGGGCACATGCAGCGCAAAAATCTTGGCCTGGAGCTTGAACATTTCCAGCGCAAAGTGCTGCGCCGAGCCGCCGCCCGCGCTGGCAAAGCTGATTTTTCCGGGGTTCTTGCGGCACAGCTCGACTAGGTCCTTGACGTTTTTGGCGCTCTGGTCGGTGTTGCAGATCAGGATGTTGGGCGTGACGCCGACCATGCTGATGGGCACAAAGTCTCTCGCCGCGTCGTAGTTGAGCTTGTTGCCCAGCGCCGGGGCCAGCGCATGGCTGTTGATGTGCGCCATGAGCAAGGTGTTGCCGTCACCGGGCTGCTTGCTGACAAAGTCGGCGGCAATCACGCCGGCGGCACCGGCCTTGTTTTCGATCACTACGGACAGGCCCCACATGGCCGAGAGTTTTTGCGCCACCACCCGCGCCAGCGCATCGGTGCCGCCACCCGGCGGAAAACCGACAATGATTTTGACCGGGCCGCTGGGCAACGTTTGCGCCCTCAGCATGGGCGAAGCGAGGCTGGCAATGACACCGCCACTGGCGATAAAGGTTCTGCGTTGCATCAAAGTCTCCTGTAAGGGCCTTTTCGCCCGTTTTGTGAATCAAATTGGCCTGTAGCCAAGGTAAATACTGCCTTAATTGCTATTAAAAAAGTAGTTCCGGTCAACTTAGGCGGCCTGTGCCAACGGTAGCTGCACCGCATGGCTGCTGAAGAAATCCATCGCCGCCTGCACCCCCGAGCCGGCCAATTTCACGCCCGCCAGCTTGAGCCCCATCTCACACCCTGCAAGCGCACCCATCAGCGTCAAATCGTTGCAGTCGCCCAAATGGCCAATGCGGAACATCCGGCCCTTCAATTTGCCCAGCCCGGTGCCCAGCGAGCAGTCAAAGCGCTCGTAAATCAGGCGGCGCACGGCATCCGCGTCGACGCCTTCCGGCAGCAGCACGCCGGTGAGCACCGGCGAATACACCGCTGGGTCGGCGCACTGGATCGGCAAGCCCCAGGCGCGCACCGCCGCTCGCACGCCCTCGCCCCAGCGCTGGTGGCGGGCGAACGTTGCAGGCAGGCCGCCGTGCGCCGGGTTCAAAATCATGTCGCACGCCTCCGACAGGCCGTAGAGCAAATTGGTGTTGGGCGTGTAGGGCCAGTAGCCGCCTTTGTTGATTTCCACAATTTCGTCCCAGGCCCAAAAAGCCTTTGGTAGCGTCGCCTTCTTACTGGCCGCCAAGGCTTTGGGCGAGAGCGCGTTGAAGCTCATGCCGGGCGGCAACATCAGGCCTTTTTGCGAGCCGCTGACCGTTACGTCAACACCCCATTCGTCATGCCGGTAGTCGGCGCTGGCCAGGCCGCTGATGCTGTCGACCAGCAGCAGCGCGGGGTGTTTGGCGGCATCGATGGCTTTGCGCACGGCAGCGATGTCGCTGGTCACCCCGGTGGAGGTTTCGTTGTGCACCACGCAGACGGCTTTGATTTGGTGCTGCGTATCAGCCCGCAAGCGCTCTGCTATCAAATCTGCCTGCACGCCGCGCCGCCAGCTTGCGGGAACGCCCAATTCTTCGCCCGGGAAAGCAAGAAATTCTGGCCGCAAGCCCAGGTGCAGCGCCATTTTTTGCCACAGCAAGGCGAAATGCCCGGTCTCGTACATCAGCACCGTATCGCCAGGGCTGCAGACATTGGTTAACGCCGCTTCCCAGGCACCGGTGCCGGACGCGGGGTAGATCAC
>JBJXED010000027.1:0-4915 GCA_046155225.1 Burkholderiaceae bacterium | reverse complement strand
GCGGCCTCGGCATAGGCAAACATATCGTCGGGCATGCGGTGGGCAGACAGCACGCGGGCCTCATAAGCGACACCGAATTCCTGCAAAATCGCCGTGGCGTGTTGCAAGGTGTCCCAGTCAGAGCTGGAACCCATGACCACGCCCACCCAAGGCCGCTCGCTCGGTTCGGGGGGAGACACTGGAGTTGACATGCACGCACCTTGCAAAGCAAAGCGGCAATTTTAAGGTTCAAGAGCACACGCCATGATTGATGTCACCGTAGAAAATTTTGAGATTGAAGTCATGCAGGCGTCCGTCAGCACTGCGGTGCTGATTGATTTTTGGGCCACCTGGTGCCAGCCTTGCCTGGTGCTGGGGCCGCTTCTGGAAAAGCTCGAAGTCGCCTACGCCGGGCGCTTCAAGCTGGCCAAAGTCGATGCCGACGCCCAGCAGGAATTGGGCAGCGCCTTCGGCATCCGCAGCCTGCCGACGTGCGTGCTCATCATCAACGGCCAGCCGGTGGACGGCTTTACCGGTGCCCAGCCCGAGGCCAAGGTGCGCGAGCTGCTCGACAAGCACCTGCCCGCCGCCGCGCCCGCGCTGCCGGCCGAGCCCGAGGCGCCGCTGGGGCCTGCGGAGCAGTTGCAAGTGCACCTGGATACGCTGGCCAAAGACCCGGCGCAGCACGAGGCGCGCTTTCAGGCCGCCCGCATGCTGCTGGCGCAAGGCCGCGTCGCCGAGGCCAAAGCCCTGCGCGCTGGCGTGCCCGCGCAAAGCCTGCCGCCGCGCCATATGGCCAGCCTGGACAACTGGACAGATGCTATAGAATTTGCAGCACTGCAGGCAGATAAAGCGTTGGCCACAGCCGAATTTGATTCAAAAATTGCCGCCAACAAGCGGGATTTTGCCGCGCGCCATGCCAAAGCCCAGCTGCTGATGGCGGCGCAGCACTGGACGCTGGCGATGGACGAGCTGCTGGAGATCTTGATGCGCGATCGCGGCTGGAACGATGGCCTGGCGCGCAAAACCTACGTGGCCATCTTGGACCTGATGGAGCCGCCCAAGGTCAAGGTCGCTGACGGCCAAATCCCGCCAGAAGACGCCGCGGTGGCCAGCTACCGCCGCCGCCTGTCCAGCGTGATCTTGAGCTGAGCGCTGGCAGACGCCTAGTTGCCTTTGTGCCCGGCTGGCACCGCAGCGGGCGTGCTGCGCCAGCTCAGCCACATGGTGACGGCCAGAATCGCCAGCACCACCCCGAGCGAGGCCGCCACCGGAATCTTGATGACGTCCACCAGCACCATCTTGCTGCCAATGAACACCAGCACCAGCGCCAGGCCGTAGCTGAGCAAGTGAAAGCGGCTGGCCACGGCACTGAGCAGGAAGAACATCGCGCGCAGGCCCAGGATCGCGAACACATTGGAGGTCAGCACGATGAACGGGTCGCTGGTGATGGCAAAAATCGCCGGGATCGAGTCCACCGCAAAAATCACGTCGGTCAGCGCGACCAGCGCAATCACCATCAAAAGCGGCGTGGCAATGCGCTGGCCCTGGTGCACGGTCCAGAACTTCTCGCCGTCGTAGTGCGGGCTGACCGGCAGCAAACGGCGCATGAGCTTGAGCGCCGGGTTGTCGTCCAGCGACTGCTCTTTGCCCGCAGCCCACCACATCTTGATGCCGGTGAGAATGAGAAAAGCGCCAAACACATACAGGATCCAGTGGAACTCGGCCAGCAACCAGCCACCCGCCAGAATCATCACGGTGCGCAGCACAATCGCGCCCACAATGCCGATCATCAGCACGCGCTTTTGAAACTCGGGCGGCACTGAGAAGTAGGTGAAGATCAGCAGAAACACAAAGATGTTGTCTACCGCCAGCGATTTTTCAATCAGGTAGCCGGTCAAAAATTCCAGCGCTTTGGTGTTGGCCAGCTCCACGCTGCCAGTGCTGTCCTTCACTGCCCACCAAAACAGGGCATTGAACGCCACGCTGGCCAACACCCACACCAGCGACCAGACCGCCGCCTCTTTGACGCCCACCGCATGCGCGGCTTGCTGTTTGAGCACCGCGAAATCAATGAACAGCGCCGCCAAAACGACGCCCACAAACGTAACCCACAACCAAACTGGCGCAATAGTTTCCATAACAAGACCTTTGTAGAAATGACAACGGTGCATATACGGGATATGCACCACCTGCCCAAAGGTCTTGCGGGGGCCAGGCTGGCATGAAAATACCAGCCTGAAAATGGCTTCCCGTGCTCCGGAAGCTATCTAAAAGATAGCGACGTGTTGACGAACCACGGGCACGCCAGATTGTTTTTGCAACAATATGGTGTGCGCTACTCCCCTTTCGGCAGCGCGATTATGCATTAACCTGCGGCGGTTTGGACAGCCGCTCGGGCAAACTGCAGGCGGAACTTAAACCGCCGCGCCGCTGTCCACCAGCCACACCCCGGGAGCTTGCCATGTCGCCGATAGATTTGCCACTCAGCCGGCGCCGCGCCCTCCACTTGCCGCTGGCGTATGGCCTGGCCGCTTGCGCGGGCGCGGGCCAGGCCCAAGCCGCCAACCAGGCCCCGCTGCTGGCCAACGGTGTGCTGGAAATCATTGCCCTGCCGCCCGCCCGCATTGAGCTGTACTTTGCCGACACGCTGAGCCCCGAGGTCCGCGCCGAAGCGCTGGCCTGGGTCACCCGTTCGGCCCAGACCACCGCCGCCTACCTGGGCCGTTTCCCCGTCAACAACCCCAAAATCACCCTGATGCCGGTCAGTGGCCGCGGCATCAGCTCGGGCGTGACCTTCAACGGCCCGCCGCCCAGCATCCGCGTGCAAGTGGGCAAGGACACCACCCGCGCCGGCTTTCTGGACGACTGGATCATGGTGCATGAAATGGTGCACCTGGCCATCCCGCAACTGCCGCGCCAGAACAACTGGTTCCACGAAGGCGCGGCAACGTATGTCGAGATCATCGCGCGGGCGCAGGCCGGTTTGACGAGCTGGGACACGGTCTGGAGCCAGCTGATCACGCGCATGCACCAGGGCCAGCCGCAGGCGGGGGACAACGGGCTGGACAACACCCGCACCTGGGGCCGCACCTACTGGGGCGGCGCGCTGTTTTGCCTGCTGGCCGACGTGGAGATCAGGAAGCGCAGCAACAACCGCATGGGCCTGCAAGACGCGCTGGCGGGTTTGGTCAAATCGGGCGCCAGCTACGCCCAGAGCTGGACGCTGCAACGCACACTGGAGGCCGCCGACCAAGCCACCGGCCAGACCGTGCTGGCCGAGCAGTACGCCGCCATGAAAGACGCGCCAGTGGCGGCCGATTTGCCGCAGCTTTGGGCCGACATGGGCATCAGCCTCGTTGGCAACCGCGTGGCCCTGCGTGAAGACGCGCCGCTGGCCGGTGCGCGCCGCGCCATTGCACGCGGCAACAGCGCGCAAGCGGCCTAATGCGACCTAATGCGGCCTAGTGCCTCGTGGTGCGGCTGAATACCGCTGCGAGGTGCGTATACGGCTTTATCAAAATGTATAGCGGCACTGGCAATAAACACCTTGGCTAGCAGCTTATTTCATTCTAAAAAAGCCTGAAAAGCGCATTTTTCGGCTCCGTGCGGGGTTTTGCGGGGCTTTTGCGAGCCAAGCGCCGCGCCCTAGCTTTGCAACTGCGCCAAGGCCTGGCGGTACAGCGCCGCCGTTTTCTCAATCATCTCCTGCGGCAGGGCCGGCGCGGGCGCGGTTTTGTTCCAGGGCTGGCCATTCACCTGCGCCTGCTCCAGCCAGTCGCGCAGAAACTGCTTGTCGTAGCTGGGCGGGTTGCGGCCGGCGGCCAGCGCGGCGGCGTACGCATTGGCCGGCCAAAAGCGCGACGAGTCGGGCGTCAGCACCTCGTCCATCAACGTCAGCGTGCCGTCTTCCTGAAGGCCAAATTCGAACTTGGTGTCGGCAATGAGGATGCCCTTGGTTGCTGCAAACTCGCTGGCGGTTTGGTACAGCGCCAGGCTGACGCTGCGGATTTGCGCCGCCAGCGCCGGGCCAATGCGTTCTTCGACCTGCGCGTAGCTGATGTTTTCGTCGTGCTCGCCCACCGCTGCTTTGGCCGCGGGCGTGAAGATCGGCGCGGGCAATTTCGACGCGTTTTGCAGGCCCGCCGGCAGCGGCACGCCGCACACCGACTGGCTCTTTTGGTATTCGGCCCAGCCACTGCCTGCCAAATAACCGCGCACCACCGCCTCCACCAGAATCGGCTTGAGGCGCTTGACCAGCATGGCGCGGCCCTGAATCAGCGGGACTTCTGCGGCGCTCACCACGCCCTCGGGTGCCTCGTCCGTCAGGTGGTTGGGGCACAGGTGGCCGAGCCGGTCAAACCAAAGCAGCGCCATCTGCGTCAGCAGCACGCCCTTGCCCGGAATCGGCTCGCCCATGATCACGTCAAACGCGCTGATGCGGTCAGAAGCCACCATCAACAACCGGTCCGCGCCCACGGCGTAGTTGTCTCTGACTTTGCCGCGGGCGACGAGGGGTAGGGAAGTGATAGCGGTGTTAAGGGTCAGGTTTGTCATAGGGCAAGCAGATGAAGCCGCGGTTCAATCGAAGCCATGTGGCTAAAGTCCCGGTCTATCGCCAGCAGCGGCAGATCGGCCTCCAGCGCGCAGGCCGCAACCACACAATCCATCGGGCTGCGCGGTGTAAACCCTTGCCAGCGACACCGCGCATACAGCATGGCCGCTTGGCGATGCAACTCGCCAATATCGTCTGTCTGATAGAGCGGCAACGCGTCCATATCGGCTTGCAGCCGCATGAAGTCAGCCGGGTTGCGTGCGCCCTGCAGTACCTCTTGCAGCACAGCGCAGGGCATGAATAGCGGCTCGGCCCGCTGCAAAGCCAGGCGCAGCCGCAGATGGACCTTGGATTGCGTGTTGCGCAATAGCTCGATGATGG
>JBJXED010000026.1:0-2827 GCA_046155225.1 Burkholderiaceae bacterium | reverse complement strand
AGGGCAGCAGCTCGGCCACCAGCGCGCGCAGGCGGGCGCGGGCTTGCTCCACCATGCCGCCGGCCAGGTAGGTGCGGCCGCAGCACAGGGGTTTGTCGTTGTTGCTGCCCATTGCCCCTGTGTTCGCTCCTGTTTTGGTAGCTGCTCCGACAATGTAGCCACTGGCGGTAAGCACTTTTAATGCTGCATGGGCGTTGCCGGGCTCAAAAAAAGCGTTGAAGGTGTCGACAAACAGCAGCACTGGCCGCTGCGCGGCAAACAGCTCGTCGCGGCTGGCCAGTGCGGGTGCGCTGTTCCAGAAGGTGCGGCGCTGCCAGCGGGGCAGAGCGCGGCGGGCCGACAGGCCCAGCACGGCTTCGCTCAGGCGGGCCAGGCCGGGCACGCTGTCACGCAGGTTCAGCAGCGGCGCCAGCCGGGCGGCCCAGGGGGCGTAGGCGGGCAGGTGGGCCACCAGCTTGTCTTTCAGGCTGTGGCCGTGGCGGGCCTTGTAGTGGTGCATGAACTCCACCTTCATCTTGGCCATGTCCACGCCAGTGGGGCACTCGCGCTTGCAGCCTTTGCAGCCGACGCACAAGTCCAGCGCTTCGCGCACAGCTTCGCTGGTGAAGGCGTCTTGCGGGTTCATGCCTTGTAGCTGTCCACTGAGCGCCAAGCGCAAGGTGTTGGCGCGCCCGCGTGTCACGTCTTTTTCATCGCGCGTGACGCGGTAGCTCGGGCACATGCTGCCGGCGTCAAACTTGCGGCAGTGGCCGTTGTTGTTGCACATCTCCACGGCTTTGGCCAAGCCCTGCGCCGGGTCGCCGCCGCTGCCCGGTGCAGTGGTTTGTTCGGTGACGGGGTCGTTTTGCACATTCCAGGGCGACCAGTCGAGCGCGGGCTGCAGCGGGATGACACGGTAGCTGGGCGGGTAGCGCATCAGCGCGGTGTCGTCCATCTTGGGCGGGTCAATGATGCGGCTGGGGCTGAGCAAGTTCAAGGGGTCCATCAGTTGCTTGATGGCTCTGAACGCCTCATTGATCTTGGGGCCAAACTGCCACTCAATCCACTCGCCGCGGCACAGGCCGTCGCCATGCTCGCCGCTGTACGCGCCCTTGTATTGGCGCACCAGTGCCGAGGCTTCTTCGGCAATCGCGCGCATCTTGGCGGCGCCTTGCTGGCGCATATCCAGAATGGGCCGCACATGCAAAGTGCCGACCGATGCGTGCGCATACCAGGTGCCGCGGCTGCCGTGCTTACGAAATACCTGCGTCAAGGCGTCGGTGTACTCGGCCAGGCTCTCTAGCGGCACGGCGCAGTCTTCAATAAAGCTCACGGGTTTGCCGTCGCCCTTCAAACTCATCATGATGTTGAGGCCGGCTTTGCGCACTTCCCACAGGTTTTTTTGCGGCGCGTCATCCTGCATCTCCACCACGCTGCCGGGCAGGCCAAGCTCGCCCATGAGGTCCACCAGCTCGCGCAGCTTGGGCAGCACATCGGCCTTGCTGGCACCGGAGAATTCCACCAGCAGCACGGCATCGGGCTGGCCGCCATTGATGTGCGGCGACAAGGCCGTGCGCACCGTGGGTGCAAATGCCGGGTTGGCAAGGCTCAGCTCGATCATGGTGCGGTCCACCAGCTCGACTGCTGTCAGGCTGGCACCGCCCATGCGCACGATGTGCTGGGCGGCGTCCATCGCGCCATAGAAGGTGGGAAAGTTCACCACGCCCAGCACCTTGGCACGCGGCAGTTCTGCCAGCTTCAGCGTGAGTGAGCGGGTCAGCGCTAGGGTGCCCTCGCTGCCCACCAGCAGGTGCGCGAGGTTGACCGAGCCATCTTGGGTGTAGGGCTTGCTGCTTTGGTTGCAGAAAATGTCCAGGTTGTAGCCGCCGACGCGGCGCATCACCTTGGGCCAATGCTTTTCGATCTCAGGGCGCAGTTTTAATGCCAAATCACGCACGGCGTCAGCGATTTGCTTGCCTCTACCGCTCGCATTTTCATAGCGTCCCAGTTCCAGCAAGCTGCCATCGCTCAACCATGCGCTGGCACCCAGCACGTTGTGCACCATGTTGCCGTAGGCAATGCTGCGGCTGCCGCACGAGTTGTTGCCCGCCATGCCGCCCAGGGTGGCTTGCGCACTGGTCGATACGTCTACCGGGTAACACAAGCCGTGGGGTTTCAGCGCAGCGTTCAAATGGTCGAGCACGATGCCGGGTTCAACCTCAACTTCGCGCTTGTGCACATCAATCCGCAAGACTTTGCGCAGGTGTTTGCTGAAGTCCAGCACCAGCCCGGCCCCTACGGTTTGCCCGCACTGGCTGGTGCCGCCGCCGCGCGGCACGATCGGCACTTTCAGGCTGCGGCAGATGTCCAGCGCGGTGGTCACATCGGCCGTGGCTCGGGGCACCAGCACACCGACGGGCATGATTTGGTAGATCGACGCGTCGGTGGCATAGCGGCCCCGGTCGGCGGGGCTGAACAAGACCTCGGCCTGGGTATGCGCCCTCAGTTCACGCGCCAGCTGGCCTGCGGTTTCGTTGCTGGCACGGGCGATGGTGCTGTAGGTGTTGGCAGCGCTTTGCCGGGTGACATCAAGGGGCAGGGGAGCGTTCATGCGCGGTGGTTCAAAAGGGTTTCTGGGGGTGCCTCGGCACCTGGGCTGGCCAACTGCGCCAGCACCACGTCGCGCTTGTGGTTCAGGTGTGCGGTCAGCAAGGCGCGCAAGGCGGGCGCGTCGCGGGCGGCCAGCGCCTGCACGATCAGCTCGTGCTCTTGCACGGCGCTGCGCCACTTGTCTTCGTTCTGGTTGGAGCGAAAACGCAGTGCCTGCAAGCGGGCGTTGACCTGGTTG
>JBJXED010000025.1:0-29971 GCA_046155225.1 Burkholderiaceae bacterium | reverse complement strand
CCGGGGTCTACACCGTGACATTTGCAGTCCCGGCGGCCGGGCCTGTAAGCGCCACCGCCACCATCACCTCGACCACGGCCGACCCGAGCCCGACCAACAACATCTCTGTTGACAGCATGGCGGTGGGAAGCTTGGCGGACGTAAGTGTGACCGTCAACATCCCAATTTATGCGGCACCAAATTCAACCACCACTGGGGTGATCACATTCTTTAACAACGGGATTGCAACTGCCAGTGACGTCACCCGTACTGTTTCTTTGGTGGGCGGCACATTGACGGGTGTCACTGGACCTGGCGTGGTTTCAGGTTCTGGCTTGACTGCCAGCTTTAATGTGCCTTCAATGTTGCCCAACACCAGTGCCAGCTTCACTTTTACTTATGCCATCGGAGCAAATGCCAATGTGACAGCGACAGGCCGAATCAGCACAATAACCCCCGAAGGCAACTTAGCTAACAACACGGCTACTGCAGTGACCTTAATTGGGCCACCAACAGCAACGCTTTCGGGTCGTGCATTCTTCGACTTGAACCGTGACAGGCTGTTTGATCCGATAAATGACCGCGGTGTGCCGAATGTGTACGCCGAACTGTATTTGAGTGACCGGTTAATCGGCCGTGCTCTGACCCAGGCGGACGGGACTTATGCGCTTGCAAACATGCCAGCAGGGTCTGGCTACACCATCCGCTTCAGGGATCAAAACGGCAGCTTTTTTATCGGTACGCCGTTTAATCAGGCCAACTTAACTTCTTCAGGCAACGCCTCCACGGGTGTAACCAACTCCAGCGTGGGCGCACCTGCCGGGACTATCGTTGCAGGCGAGATATCAAATGTCACTTTGTATCCGGGAGACAACGTTATTTCGCAGAACCTGCCGCTGGATCCTAGTGGCGTGGTTTACGACTCGGTATTGCGCACACCTGTAGAAGGTGCTGTGGTGCAGTTGTCAGGGCCGAGCGGGTTCGATCCTGCGGTGCACGTGTTGGGCGGGACCTCTGCTGCTCTGCAGACAGTAGGCGTAAACGGCATTTACTCGTTCTTTATCTTGCCTAATCCACCCGGTAATCCGGCCCCGGATGGTGTGTACCGGTTGACGGTGACTCCGCCAGCAACCCATTTGCCTCCCAATGCCACGCTTGGTCAAGTGTCGCCACCGCAAGGGACATTTATTGTTCCCAATATTCAATTCAACATTCAGCCGCAGGCTTCTGCGCCAGGTGCCAATGTCACAGGAACCAGCGCGCCAGGCACTACCGGTACGCAGTACTTCTTCAACTTTGATTTCAGATTTACAACGAACCCATTGGGTGAAGTTCGCAACAACCACATACCGCTGGACCGTATTGGCGTGCTGGGGTCGGGCGCAGTTTTGGTTAGCAAGACCGGTAACAAATCTGCAGCAGAGGTGGGCGATTCCGTGCAGTACACCATTCGTGTGCGCAACACCACCGCTTCTGCCATCGCAGGCGTCTCGCTGGAAGACTTGTTGCCTGCAGGGTTCCGCTACATCTTGGGGACAGCACGCATTAACAGTGTCTCCGTGCCCAACCCAGATGGCGGTGTCGGAAGACAACTGCGCTTTGATGTAGGAACCTTGGCGGCCAACAGCAGTGCAGAGCTGACTTACTTTGTACGGCTGGGCGTCGGCTCTCAGCAGGGCGACGGCACCAACAGAGTTACCGCGTTGTTTCCTGGGCCAGGAGGCGTGACCCTGCGTTCCAATACGGCTTTGTTCAAGGTCAATGTGCTGGGTGGCGTCTTCAGCAATGAAGGTTGTATCACCGGCAAAGTGTTCGTCGATTGCGACGGCAATTTCGTCCAGAACAATGACAGTGGCTCGCGTGAGCTGGGCATTCCCGGTGTGCGCATAGTCATGCTTGACGGTACATATTTGATTACTGACAACGAGGGCAAGTACAGCATTTGCGGTGTCAAGTCGCAAACCCACGTTCTTAAAGTTGACCGTACCACGCTGCCAAAAGGTGCCCGTTTGGTGCCTTCCAGCAACCGAAACGCTGGCGTAGGCGACAGCATATTCGTTGACCTGAAAGCAGGTGAGTTGGGGAGAGCCGACTTTATCGAGGGCTCATGCACGCCCGAGCTTATGGATCAAGTCAAACAAAGACGGGGGCAATCGGGCACGGTTCTGCCCGCCAATGATGGCGCAACACCCACTGGGGAGCGCAAGCCATGAAACGTACAAACACCTTCCAGGGGAAGAATGCTTTTTCTTTCAAGAGAGCGCCTATTGCCTTGGCCGCAGGAATTTTGCTGCATGGCTTTGTTCACGCTCAGCCCGCAACCAATACAACCAGCAGCGACTTGCCCAGCGGAACTGCGAGCCTTTTTGAATCGGCGGGTCAAGAAGGGATTGGCCCACGTCCGTTCTCGTCTTTTCTGGAGAGGCTCTCTTCGCCAGTTGAGAAAATACAAATTAAAGTTGCGAGCGATAACTTGGCTGCCGATGGCGTCACCGGTACTGAGGTAGTGGTGCGGCTGCTTGATCGCCAAGGCCAAGAAATTCGCGCTGATGTTGATGTCACGCTTGAAGTAGATGGTGGCGCACGGGTGCTCTTGCCGGGCAGTCTGGTTAGTCAATCACCATCAGACCGCGGTGACATTGACCGGATTCAGCCGGGAATACAGGTCGCCGTGAAAGGCGGACTATTGAAATTCAAACTCATCGCGCCCTACAAGCCAGAGTTGGTAAATTTAAAAGTCTCAGTGAAAGGCACCACTGAAAAAATCTCGGTTCGCTACATCCCCGAGTTGCGAGATTTAATTGCCGTAGGTTTGCTAGAAGGCCGACTCAGCAGGAACAAATTCGACCCTTCGCAGATTGTTCCCGTGCGAGAAAACGATGGCTTTGAGGAAGAAATTCGCAATGTCACTAAGGAATTCAATGGCGGGAAAGGCAACCTTGGCGTTCGCGGTGCCCTTTATTTGAAGGGCAAGGTCAGCCGTGACTATTTACTGACCTTGTCTTACGACTCTGAGAAGTTCACGAACCGCAAACTGTTTAATAACGTCAATGAAAACGACTTCTACCCTGTTTATGGTGATTCGAGTGTTCGCGGCTCGGACGCCCAAAGTAGCAGCAAACTGTACGTCCGTGTAGACGACAAGCTCAGCTATTTGCTTTTTGGTGACTACACCACGAGCGATCCCAATCCCGCGCGGTCACTGAGCCAGTACAGCCGCTCACTGTTGGGATTGCGCGGGCATTATGAAGAGGGCGCTGTAACGGCCAACGCTTTCGCCTCGCGTCAGGCGTTATCGCAAGTGGTAGACGAGTTTTCGGGTCGCGGTGTATCGGGTCCTTACTCTGTATCACGCTCCAACGGTATTGAAGGCTCAGAGAAGATTGAAATACTGGTCAGGGACCGTAACCAGCCTTCAACGATTATCAAAATTACACCGCTCGCGCGATCATTCGATTATGAATTTGAGCCTTTCAGTGGCCAAATTTTGTTCAAGGCTCCGGTGCCCAGTGTGGACGACCAGTTCAATCCGGTCTCCATTCGGGTGACGTATGAAGTCGATCAAGGCGGTGCCAGTTTTAATATTTATGGCGGTGATGTCAATCTCAAACTGACCGAGTCACTGACCGTGGGTGTGGCCTATGCCAAGGACGAAAACCCAACGACACCTTTCACCATTGCGGGTGCCAATTTGTTGCTCAAGCTGAGCAAAAACACTGAAATCCTGGCAGAAGTTGCCCGCGCTGAAAGTGTTGCGGGTGCTTCCTCAGGCAACTTTACCGTCAACAACAGCAATAATTTTGCCGGTTTGGCAGGGCCTGTTTCTGGCAATGCGGCGCGGGTCGAAATTCGCCATTCCGATGAAGAGTTAAGAGCTAGGGCGTACGCCTCGAAAGCTGACAGAGACTTCAACAACAGCTCCAGTGGCGTTACGGGTGGTCGCAAGGAGTTTGGTGCGTCTGCTGCCTATCAGATCAATAAAGCCTTGTCGGTCAATGCCGAAGTGCAAAAGTTCGACGATGAAATCACGCTTGCCACCACCCGTTCTGCCTCATTGGGGGTGGACCTCAAGCTGTCAGACCGTTTGACGATTGGCGTGGGTGCACGTCAAGTCAATCAAAGCTATATCAGTTTGGTTCCTTTGGTCAACAGCAACTGCTTCTCTGGTGGCAGCAGCTCGACGCCGGGCTACAACGTGGGCTTTGGCATCGACCAAGTCGGCAACCAGCAGATCGACCCTGCCACCGGTCGTCCGGTGGTCTGCAGCACTTTGCCCACTGGTGCCACCGTAGCGCCTGATTTGGACGCTACTTCGCTCTATGGCCGCTTGTCCTGGAGGGCGACCGACACCCTGACATTCAGCGGCGAATTACAGCAAGAGCTGAGTGACTCGACCACGCAAAGCAAAACCACGCTCTACCGTTTGGGTGCCGACTGGCGTGTCGCAGACAAAACACGCCTTTATTCGCGTTATGAATTCTCACGCGCCTTCAACGGCGCTTACGGGCTGGGCGTGGGCGAGACCGGTAGCAACCTTGCTTTTGGCATTGATACCCAGTATGCCGAAAACAGTTCGCTCTACAACGAATACCGACTAAGGGACAGCGCTTCCGGGCGCGACGTACAACGCGCACTGGGTTTGCGCAATGGCTGGCGCGTGGCGGAGGGCTTGCGCCTCAACACCAATGTCGAGCGCTTGGTCAGCACGGCGGGCGATGCCACTGCCGCTGGCATTGGGCTGGAATACACCGGCAGCGAGCTTTGGAAAGGTTCTGGCCGTCTTGAATGGCGTCAGGACAACAGCAACACCAATTACCTGATCACTCTGTCGGCTGCCCGCAAAATTGACCGTGACTGGACCCTGCTGGCCAGGGAGTACTACAGCTTGGTCAAACCTCGCGTAGCAGCAGCAACGGATTCCAAACAAAACCGCTTTCAGGTCGGTTTTGCTTTTAGGCCGGTGGACAACAACCAATTTGATGCGCTGGCACTGTATGAGCGCCGATCCGAGGAAAACGTCAGCGCAGGCATTGACTCCGGCACCGACATCATTAGCTTTCGCGGCAATTACCATCCCAGCCGGGCTTGGCTCTTCACCGCGCGCTATGCCTTCCGGCGGGTCGATGAATTGTTGCTCGGTACGGTTCGCGACACCTATACGGCCCAGTTGGTCGGTGGCCGCGTGACCTATGACATCACCAACCGCTGGTCGGTTGGCGCGCTGGCCAATGTGCTCGTGGGACAGGGCGGCGCTCGTCAGTATGCGTATGGGCTAGAGGTGGGCTATGTGGTCGTGGACAACCTGCTTGCCACCGTAGGCTATAACTTCCGCGGCTTCAAAGACGACCAGTTGACCGGCGGCGACTACACCACCCAAGGCCTGGTATTGGGTTTGCGCTACAAATTTGACGAAGATGTTTTTGGCAAATCCAATCCCCAAAAGAATGTGAGCTTGACTCCAGCTTCCGACCCCACCCAAGCCAACGCGAAAAAGTAAACGAGGCGAGCCATGACAAGACCTTTTCTATGCTTACTCAGCACCCTCATCCTGGCCGGGTGCGCCTCGGTTGATTCTTCCGTCAGTTCGCGAAGTGCAGCAGGCGCAGACGTAAAAAGTCAAGCGCCGGGACTTACCGCCACCAGCACAGCACTGAATCCGCAGCAGGCCCGGGTGACCGATGGGCGGCTGCAGTCTGATACAGATTCGCTGGCGCAGGTTCAGCAAAGGCTGCGCAAGCTCAGTGAAGCGGGGGTGGCCCAAAACAATTACCCCATGGCCAAGGCTCAGTGCTGGCTGGACACGGCCACGACCCAATACCGCGAGAACGACCGCACTGGCTACATCGAAGAATCACTGGCGGAATCGGTCAAGATTGTGGAGCAACTTGAGCGCAATAAAGCGGCTGCGGCGGGTTTTGACACTCCGTTGGTGGCCCGCAGCACCATGCTGCGCAGCGATTTGTGGGGCCAACTCGGCAAATTCAAAGCCAATACCGCTGCCTTGGCCTGCAACGCCCGGACGGTGGCCTGTGCTGAGGTGCGTCTGGTGCGTGCGGGCCATGCCGACGAACAAACCGGTTGGCGCAGCAGCTTGCCGCACATCAAAATGGTCGAAGACGCTATTCGCATTGCGGGCAATGAGGCCACCAGTTGCGTTGTTAGTGTTGCGCAAGCTGCTCCCATACCGCGGGTCGCACCTGCTGCCGCTGCACCTGCTATGCCAGTCGCCACCGCCCCGGCATTGGTCAATGAATCTTTCGTGCTCTTGTCGGATGCGCTCTTCAAGTTCAACAAATCGGGTTCGCAGGACTTGCTGCCCGGTGGCCAGCAACGTCTGGGCGAATTGGCCGAGCGGCTGAAAAACTACAAATCCATTGGTGCACTGACCATCATCGGTCACACCGACCGCCTGGGCACCGACGACTACAACCTGCGACTCTCGCAGCGCCGTGCCGACACCGTCAAAGCGTACTTTGAACAGCGTGGCCTTAAACCTGCGACTTGGAATGCCCGCGGTCAGGGTGAGCGCGAACCGGTGGTGCAGGGATGTGATGACAAGCTGCGCAAAGAGGCGCTCATCCAGTGTTTGCAGGCCGACCGGCGCGTGACCATTGAAGTCACAGGAACTACCAAATAAGGGTTTGAATCTGACCCGCATTGCTGGCATGTGCGGGTCTTGGCCGCTGCAGCAGCTTGCCCTCTGATCAGAAGTTGACATTACCTAAACAGGCGGTTGACTTTTGGCCGGTTTCTCACGGGTTCCCGCTTCAGCGAGTAGGCTTCAAAGCCGTCTTATGCAATACTTTCGTTTTATTTCATATACAAAGAAGTCATGCTGAAAAGCTTGTTGAGATTCTTGGGCATCATCGCGCCCACCAAGCCCTCCAAGCCGCGCAAGCGGGTCGATGCGGGTGATTCGGTCTACATCAGCAGTCAAGTCAACCCTGCCTTGGTGCCTTCACCGAAAGTCCAAGGCATTGAGATCATGCGTGAGCTGTTCCGTATCACCAGCCGGGACGTTGCCCGTGACCACGGCATCCCGCCAGAGTGGCTTGGCTGCGAAGTGCTGACCATCAGCAAGCAGCAAAAAACCACCTTCCAGGTCAAGATCACCATCAACCATTGGGACGACCAGCTCATGCTGTTCGCGCGCGCTTTTGAGCTGGCTTACGTGGCGCGCTTGGCCCAGGTAAGCGCCGATGCGGCGCAGGCGTTTCGCTCGATGGTCTGGTGCGTCAGTGAAACGGCAGGCTGCCCCTACGACAAGATGCCCGAGGGTGAATTTTGGAGCGAAGCCGCGCGCAACGAACGTGAAACCTTGCAACGCTTCCGTGACGTTGACCGGCTCATGGCGTTGACCAAGTCAGACGCTTTCAGCACCTCAAATCAAGCCACCGAACCCATGCCACTGGACGATAAAAGGCCCTTGATTGCCAACCACATCATCATCAGTTGACATCCGCATGGTGTGGCACACTGCGAGTCACTAGGAGACTCGACATGCTCTATAAATTCCGCTCCCAAGCCACGGGCGATGTCATCATGCTGGCAGCCCATGGTCAGCGTGCGCTCGAAATCATCGGCAAGGTGCCGGGAGCGCCGGGGATTGTTCTGGTGAGCCAAATACCGGCGGCTCTGGCGGCGCTCGAAGCCGCTTTGGCGCTGGACGCAGCGCCGCAGGACACCGCAGCTGGGGGTAAAGCTGCTGCAGAAACCGCGCAAAGTCAGGAGGCTATTGGCCTGCGCCAACGCTTGCACCCCTTGCAAGACATGCTCCGGCGGAGTGCCCAAGAGGGCAAGGATGTGGTTTGGAGCGTGTAAACGGCCAGCAATACAGCATCCTCGAATGCTATATTTTAAATAGCCATCCCGGCAGTAATTACCTTGGCTACAGCCTTATTTGGCGTTAAAAATGCTGGGAAACTGCATTTTTTGCAGTTTTGAGCAGTTCCTGGCTTTTCAGGGTGTGCTGTAAGGGCTGCGTGACCAACCGGAGCACGCAGCCCGACCCTGCAATCTATTCCGCGTAGACGCCCGCCGCCTTGATGATCGGGCTCCATTTGGCAATTTCGTCGGCCACAAACTTCTTGTGCCCGGCGGGCTCCATCCGGCCATCGGTCACCACCACGGCACCCAAGCCTTCTTGCTTCTTGATGAACTCGGGGTCCTTCAAAGCGGCTTTCAGTGCGGCGTTGAGCTTGGCCACTACATCGGCCGGGGTACCCTTGGGCGCGTACAGGCCGTGGAAGATGGAGACAGAAAAGCCCTTCAAACCACTTTCGTCGAGTGTCGGCAAATCTTTCAAAGCTGGCGTGGTCAGCCGCTTGGGCGTCGAGACGGCGAAGGCCTTGACTTTCTTGCCTTCAATTTGCGGCGTGGTGTTGGTGGTTTGGTCGCACAGCAGGTCAATCTGGCCACCAATCAAATCGGTCATTGCGGGTGCCGTGCCTTTGTAGGGCACCGTCGTCATGTCAGTTTGCAGCGCCGTTTGCAAGAGCAGGCCGCACAAGTGCGAGGCCGAACCGATGCCTGCGTTGCCCAGGTTGATCTTGCCCTTGTTTTGCGCAATCCAGGTGGTCAGCTCTTTGTAGTTGTTGGCGGGCATGCTGGGCTTGGAGATCAGTGTCATGGGCACATCATTGATCAGGCCCAGGTACTCAAAATCACTCTCGACCTTGAACGGAATGTTGCGCACCAGCGTGGGCATGGTCGCCATGCCGATGTGGTGGACCAGCAGGGTGTGGCCATCGGGCGTGGCCTTGGCGGTTTTGTTGGCACCGATCGAGCCGCCTGCACCGGCCGCGTTGTCCACCACGATAGTGATGCCGCCCAGCGGCTTGCGCATGGCTTCTGCAAGGTCACGCGCCACCCGGTCGGTCGGGCCGCCAGCCGTGAAGGGCACGACGATGGTGACGATTTTGTCCTTGATGGGAAAGTCGGCGGCCGCCGCAGTATTCGCCGCCCACACCGAGGTTGCGGCCAAGGCAAAGCCAAGTAATTTCTTCATGAAGTTCTCCAAACGAGGGTTAAATACAGGCCTCATGCTAGCTTGCGCAGGCCGACACCGCATCGCGGGAAATACGTAGGCAAGCTGGCAGCAGCGCTGTCGATTTACTTGTAACTGCGGGCGTCTTCAATCACTTTGCCGTCATTCGGCAGGCTGCCGGGCGGCAGCATCTCCACGCTGCCGCGCAGCTTGGTCACATCGCGAATAGCCTCGCTGATACGGGCATCAAGACCATCGCCACCACCCGCAGCCTCGACTTTGAGCGTCATGGTGTCGTTGGCCATTTCTCCGCTGACGACCAAGCGCGCCTTGACCACTTCAGGGAAGCGTTTGGCAATGTCCGCCACCTGGCTGGGGTGGACAAACATGCCGCGAATCTTGGTGGTCTGGTCGGCCCGGCCCAGCCAGCCTTTGATGCGGACAGCGCTGCGCCCGGTGGGGCATTGGCCGGGCAGAATGGCCGACAGGTCACCCGTGCCAAAGCGCACCAAGGGGTAGTCCGCATTCAGAGTGGTGACTACCAGTTCGCCGATCTCGCCCTCAGGCACCGGGTCACCGGTACCGGGGCGGACGATTTCCACAATCACGCCTTCGTCTAGCAGCAAACCTTCGCGAGACGAAGTCTCATACGCAATCAAACCCAGGTCGGCTGTGGCGTAACTCTGGTAGATGGCCAGGCCCCGCTCGGCAAACCAGTCGCGCAGGCTGGGCGGAAAAGCCTCGCCGCCGACCAAGCCTTTGCGCAGACTGGTGATGTCGCTGCCCAACTCGGCCGCCTTCTCAACCAGAATGCGCAGGAAACTTGGCGTGCCCAAGTAGCCGTTTGGGCGTAGTTCGGCAATGGCTTGCAGTTGCTGTTCGGTCTGTCCCACTCCGGCCGGGAAGACAGTGCAGCCCACGGCGTGCGCGCCCGACTCCATGATGAAGGCCCCTGGCGTCATGTGGTAGCTGAAAGCGTTGTGGGCCAAATCACCCGCGCGAAAGCCCGCCGCAAAAAGGGCGCGGCCGGCGCGCCAGTAGTCACGGGCCGTGCCTTCAGGCTCATAAATCGGGCCGGGTGAGGCAAAAACACGCGGCATCGCGGGGCCGCGCAGCAGTGCGGAGAAGCCGCCAAACCAGTCGGTGGCGCGCTGGGCCTTTTGTCTTTCAAACAATGCGCTCTTGTTCGTGACCGGCAGGCGGGCCAGCGCTCTGCGAGAGTCAACCTGGGCGGCGGATACGTCGCGGAGAATTTCGCCCATGGCAGGGCTGTTTTTTTGTGCTCCGGCAATCACACCCGGTAGCGCTGCCATCAAAGCCGCTTCACGCAGGCCAGGGTCCCGGGTTTCGAGCTCGTCGTAGAAATCGGTATTCATGCGATGCAAGGGAATGCTTTAAATGGGGGAAGGGACAATGCGCGGCAAGGTTGCGGCCACCGCCTCAAGCCAGCCAGCGCTTGCGCCTTTTGTAGCTCTTGACGTCCTTGAAGCTCTTGCGTTCGCCGCCATCGCTGCTGCCCACGCCGAGGTAGAACTCTTTCACGTCCTCGTTGTTGGCCAGGTCTTTGGCCGGGCCATCCATCACCACCCGGCCAGACTCCATGATGTAGCCGTAGTCGGCGTAGCGCAGCGCCATGTTGGTGTTTTGCTCGGCCAGCAGAAAGGTCACTTTCTCTTTCTGGTTCAGGTCTTTGACAATTTCAAATACCTCTTCGACGATTTGCGGTGCCAGGCCCATGGAGGGTTCATCGAGCAGCACCATGGTCGGGCTGGCCATCAGTGCGCGGCCAATCGCGCACATTTGCTGCTCACCGCCCGAGGTGTAGGCCGCTTGCGAAGTGCGGCGGGTTTTCAGCCGCGGGAAATACGCATAGACCTTCTCCAGGTTTCTCGCCATCTCGGCTTTGTCGTTGCGTGTATAGGCGCCGGTGAACAGGTTTTCTTCAATCGTCAGGTGCGCAAAGCAGTGCCGCCCTTCCATGACCTGCACCACGCCGCGTTTGACCAAGTCGGCAGGCGAGAGGTTTTCTATGCGCTCGCCGCGCAAGGTGATGTTGCCCTTGGTGACTTCGCCGCGCTCGCCGCGCAGCAGGTTGGAGACTGCGCGCAGCGTGGTGGTTTTGCCCGCGCCGTTGCCGCCCAGCAGCGCCACAATGCCGCCCTGCGGAACTTGCAGCGACACGCCCTTGAGCACCAAGATGACGTGGTTGTAAATTACCTCGATGCCATTGACATCCAGAACTATGTTTTGTGCGGTCATGGAAATGCGGTGTGTGGTTACTCTTCAAAGTACCGCACGCGGCACTTTGAAGAGCCCTCCGGCGGGAGGGCTCTTCCCAAAGCCCTCCGCAGGGAGGGTTGGGAGGGGAGCATCAGGATTGGCAGTCTTCGGGTGTGCGGCGGCTGATTTTTTTCTCGGCAGAGTACTTGTCCGCAGCGGCTTTGACCATGGGCTTGATGATTTGCTCATCACCCTGCATCCAATCTGAGGTAAAGCTCCACTTTTTGCCGTCCCAGGTGTGAATACGGGCCCATGACGCACCCATGTGGTCGGCGCAGGAGGTCGAGATCGGGCGCATCACGCTGGCAAAGCCCAGCGCGTCGAGTTTCTTCTGGTCCAGGCTCAGGTTTTCGTAGCCCCAGCGCGCTTGCTCGCCAGTCATGACCTTGCCCTTGCCGAAGCGCTCCTGCGCGCGGCGCACACCTTCGACCGCCAGCATCGAGCTCATCAGGCCGCGCATGTACAGCACTTGGCCCACTTCGTCCCTGGGACCGGTGCCCTGGCCTTTGTCGTGTACCAGTTTCAGAACGTCCTGCACGACTTTGGCATTTGGCTCGGCGCCGTGTTGCAGTGCCAGCGCGTTATAGCCCTTGGCACCGTCACCCACGTCTTTCACGTCAGGCTCGGCACCCGCCCACCAGACGCCGTACATTTTCTCGCGCGGGTAACCCGTGGCTTGTGCTTCTTTGACAGCGGTTGAATTCATCACACCCCAGCCCCACAAAAACACATAGTCAGGCTTGTTCTGGCGCACTTGCAGCCAAGTGGCTTTTTGTTCCACACCAGGGTGGGCGACAGGCAACAGGCTGAGTTCAAAGCCGTTCAGCTTGGCGCGCTCTTGCAGCAAGGCGATCGGCTCCTTGCCGTACGGGCTGTCGTGGTAGACCAGTGCAATTTTTTTGCCTTTGAGCTTGTCCATGCCGCCTTCTTTTTTGGCCACGTGCTGAATCAACACGTCGGCAGCCACCCAGTAGGTGCCCGTCAGCGGGAAGTTCCACTTGAACACATTGCCATCGGCCGATTCGCTGCGGCCATAGCCGGCGGTAATCAAAGGGATCTTGTCGGTCGGGGCTTTTTCGGTCAGCGCAAAGGTGATGCCGGTGGACAGCGGCTGGAACACGGTGGCACCGCCGTTTTTGCCCTTCAGGCGCTCATAGCATTCGACACCGCGGTCGGTCGCGTAGCCGGTTTCGCATTCTTCGTAGCTCAGCTTCACACCGTTGATACCGCCTTGCGCGTTCACCAGCTTGAAGTAATCGATATAACCGTTGGCAAAGGGCACGCCATTGGGGGCGTAGGCACCCGTGCGGTACACCAGTGCCGGGAAGAACTGCTCTTTGGATTGCGCCAGGGCGGCGGTCGTGGCGACAGTGGCCACTGCACAAGTGGCCAAGGCGGCCACAGTGACGAGCTTGCGAAGTTTCATGGAAAAAATCTCCTGTGTAGAAAATAGTGAACCAACAGTTAAAACAAAAAAGCCAGAAAAAGCATTGGTACTTGCGAGTAATCCAGACCCTAGAAAAACCATAAGCAAATCAGGGTATCAATGCGGAAAAGGCCACAGCCTGAGGCGCTGTTTGGCGATCGACCACAAGCGCGCCAAGCCGTGCGGCTCGACAATCAGAAACCACACAATCAGCGCGCCGAAAATCATTACCTCCGTGTGCGACACGGTGGAGGTGGAAATCACAATCCCGACCAACGAGCCGACCCACGGCAAAAACTGGTTGAGAAAAATCGGCAGCACCACAATGAAAGCCGCGCCAAAAAAACTGCCCATGATCGAGCCCATGCCGCCAATGATGACCATGAACAGCAACTGGAATGAGCGGTCAATGGAAAAGGCGGCGGGCTCCCACGAGCCCAGGTTCACAAAGCCCCACAGTGCACCCGCCACACCGACGATGAACGAGCTGACGGCAAAGGCGCTGAGCTTGGCATAGACCGGGCGGATGCCAATGACTGCCGCCGCCACGTCCATGTCACGAATGGCCATCCATTCCCGGCCCACCGCACTGCGCACCAGGTTCTTGGCGAGCAAGCCAAACACCACCAGAAACAGCAGGCAGAAAATATAGCGTTGCACCGGTGTTTCAACCGGCAGGCCAAACACATCCATGGCCGACACCGACACTGAGCCCGAGGCCGAGTCGTTGGAAAACCATTTGATGCGCAGGAAGGCCCAGTCACAAAAGAACTGTGCTGCCAGCGTGGCAATGGCCAGGTACAGGCCGCGCACGCGCAAGCTGGGGATGCCAAAGAACATGCCGACGAGTGCGGCAAAAAAGCCGCCCAGCAAAATCACCGCGATCAGCGGCATGCCCGGCACGCGCACATAAAAGTTGTAGGCCGCGTACGCCCCGACCGCCATGAAAGCGCCCGAACCCAGCGAGATCTGGCCGCAGTAACCCACCAGGATATTCACGCCCAGCGCGGCAAGCGCGAGGATCAGAAACGGAATCAGGATGGCACGGAACAAATACTCGTCGGCGAGCATCGGCACGCCAACAAATGCGAAGGCTAAAAACGCCAGCACAAACCAGCGGTCCTGCGCAATCGTGAAGATTTGCTGGTCCGCCGCGTAGCTGGTTTTGAACTGACCGTTTTCTCTGTAGAACATTTCAAACTGCTTTAGAAGAATGGTTTTGACGCCGGGCCGCCCCAAGGCAAAACGCGGCCCCCAAGGGGGGCAGGGAGTTACGCGCAGCGAACGACCGTGGGGGGCACATTTCCCGCCGGGCCGCCCCAAGGCAAAACGCGGCCCCCAAGGGGGGCAGGGAGTTACGCGCAGCGAACGACCGTGGGGGCAACATTTCTAGACGCGATCGATTATTTTTTCGCCGAACAAGCCCTGCGGCCTGAACAGCAAGAACACCAATGCCAATACATAGGCAAACCAGATCTCGATGCCGCCGCCCACATAAGGCCCCAGGAAAACCTCAGAGAGTTTTTCACCCACGCCAATGATCAGCCCGCCAATGATGGCCCCCGGCACCGAGGTAAAGCCGCCCAAAATGACCACCGGCAGCGCGCGCAGCGCCACCAGGCTGAGCGAGAACTGCACGCCGAGCTTGCTGCCCCAAATCATGCCGGCCACCAGCGCCACGACCCCCGCGACAAACCACACAATCACCCACATGCGGTTGAGCGGTATGCCGATCGACTGCGCGGCCTGGTGGTCATCGGCGACCGCGCGCAGAGCGCGGCCCGTGGGTGTTTTCTGGAAAAAAAGCGTCAGCACCAGCACCAGTGCGGCAGCAATCACGGCGGCCACCAGGTCTTCCTTGTTGACCAAAATGCCGCCGCTGAACATCGACTCCAGCACGATGACCGGCTCTTTGGGCATGCCGATGTCGATCTTGTAAATGTCGCTGCCAAAGATGGTCTGGCCAGCACCCTCCAGGAAATAGGTCACCCCCAGCGTGGCCATCAGCAGGGTTGCTGCCTCCTGGTTGACCAGGTGGCGCAGCACCAGCCGCTCAATCAGCCAGGCCAGGATAAACATGAGGCCCGCCGCCAAAGCCGCCGCCAGAATGGTCGAGACGTACACATTGTTGATGCCGATGACTTGCGGCACCCATTCAATCAGCCGCGCCATCGCCAGCGCGGCAAACAGCACCATCGCACCCTGCGCGAAATTGAACACGCCCGAGGCCTTGAAGATCAAGACAAAACCCAGCGCCACCAGCGAATAGAGCATCCCCGCCATCAGGCCGCTGAGCAGTGTTTCTAGAAAAAATCCCATGGGTTCAGTGCTCCAAATGCAGTAACGTGATGGCCGCCGCGCCGGGCCGCCCCAAGCAAGGCCGCGCCCCCTCGGGGGGCAGCGCATTACACGAAGTGAAAAGCGTGGGGGTCATATGTCAGTGGCTGGTGCCTAGGTAGGCTTTGATCACGTCGGGGTTGTTGCGCACCTCTTGCGGCGTGCCGTCGCCAATCTTTTTGCCGTAGTCCAGCACCACCACGCGGTCAGAAATGTCCATCACCACACTCATGTCGTGCTCAATCAACACCACGGTGGTGCCGAACTCGCTGTTCACGTCGAGCACAAAGCGGCACATGTCCTGCTTTTCCTCGACGTTCATGCCGGCCATCGGCTCATCGAGCAGCAGCATTTGTGGCTCCATCGCCAGGGCGCGGCCCAGGTCTACCCGTTTTTGCAGTCCGTAAGGCAGTTGCCCCACCGGGGTTTTGCGGTAGGGCTGGATTTCCAGGAAGTCGATGATTTCTTCCACAAACTCGCGGTGCTGGATTTCTTCGCGCTCGGCCGGGCCAATCCCAAACGGGTTGCGGATGGCCTGCCAGAACAAGTTGCTCTTTACCCGCAAATTGCGCCCGGTCATGATGTTGTCGAGCACGCTCATGCCTTTGAACAACGCCAGATTCTGGAAGGTGCGCGCCACGCCCATCTCGGCGACCTCGCGGCTGTTCATGTGCTTGAAGGTTTTGCCGCGAAAACTGATAGTGCCCTGCTGCGGCTGGTAAACGCCGTTGATGCAATTGAGCATCGAGCTTTTACCCGCGCCGTTGGGGCCGATGATGGCGCGGATTTCGTGTTCGCGCACATTGAAGCTGATGTCGCTGAGCGCCTTGACGCCGCCGAAATTCAGCGAGATGTTATGCACATCCAGAATCACCTCGCCAATGTTGGTGCTTGCTGCGGCCGCTGCCTGGGGCTGCGCCCCTGGTTTGGCCAGAACTGCGTCGCTTAAATCGCTCATGCTGCGGCTTTCACGGGGGTGAATACTTTGGCGTCACCGATCTTGAGTGTGGCGCTGACATTACCGGTGCGGCCGTCTTCAAACTTCACCTGGATGTCGATGAACTGCTCGGTTTTGCCGCCGTACAGCGCATCGACCAGCACCTGGTATTTCTCGCCGATGTAGCCGCGCCGGACTTTGTTGGTGCGGGTCAGCTCGCCGTCGTCGGCGTCGAGTTCCTTGTGCAAAATCAAAAAGCGGCTGACCTGCGAACCGGCCAGCAAGGCGTCCTGGCTCAGGTCTGCGTTGACCTTTTCTACGCAGTCTTTGATGAGTGCATAGACCTCGGGTTTTTGTGCCAGGTCGGCATAGCCCGCATACGGCAAGTTGCGCCGCTCGGCCCAGTTGCCCACGGCATCAAAGTCGATGTTCACCATCACGCAGACCTTCTCGCGCTTGTCGCCCAGCGCTACCGCTTCTTTGATGAAGGGAAAAAACTTCAGCTTGTTCTCGACGTATTTGGGCGCAAACATCGCCCCGTCGTTGATACCGCCCAGGATGCGGCCCACGTCTTTGACGCGGTCGATGATCTTCAGGTGGCCTTGCGCATCCAGAAAACCGGCGTCACTGGTGTGGTACCAGCCGTCGGCCGTGAGTACCTCGGCGGTGGCGGCGGGGTTTTTGTAGTAGCCCTTGAGCAGGCCGGCGCTGCGCACCAGAATCTCGCCGTTGTCAGCGACTTTGATTTCCACCCCGTCAATCGGCACACCCACGGTGTCGGCCCTGGCCTGGTTGTCGGGTTGCAGGCAGACAAACACGGCGGTTTCGGTCGAGCCGTAGAGCTGCTTGAGGTTCACGCCAATCGAGCGGTAGAAGGTGAACAAGTCCGGCCCGATCGCCTCGCCGGCGGTATAGGCCACGCGCACCCGCGACAAGCCCAGGTTGTTGCGTAGCGGGCCAAACACCAGCAGGTCGCCCAGCTGGTAGAGCGCGCGGTCGAGCGTGCTGACCGGCAGCCCGTCCATCAGCGCGGGGCCGACTTTTTTGGCCACGGCCATGAAGGTGTGAAACAGCTTGCGTTTGAGGCTGCTGGCGTCTTCCATGCGAATCATCACGTTGGTCAGCAGGCCTTCAAAAACGCGGGGTGGCGCAAAATAATACGTCGGCCCGATCTCTTTCAGGTCAATCATGCCGGTGGCCGCCGACTCGGGGCAGTTCACCGTAAAGCCGCAGGCCAGCCACATGGCGTAGGAGAAAATGTTTTGCCCAATCCAGGCTGGCGGCAGGTAGGCGAAGATTTCCTCGCTCGCGCTGAGCTTGTCAAACTTGGCCCCGGCGAAGGAGCGGTCCAGCAGGGTGCCATGCGTGTGCACCACGCCTTTGGGGTTGCCGGTGGTGCCGCTGGTGAAGAACATGGCGGCCACGTCATCGGCCTGCGTTGCCTCGACCATCGCGCGGAACTGGCCCGGCACGCGCACAGCCAGCGCTTTGCCAACATCCATCAGGCTTTGCAGCGAGGCCAGGCCCGGCTCGTCGTACTTCGACAAGCCGCGTTTTTCGTCAAAGTAAATGTGGCTCAGCTGGGGGCACTGCGCCTTCAGCTCGAGCAGTTTGTCCACCTGTTCTTGGTCTTCCACAATCGCAAAACGCACTTCGGCGTTGTTGATGGGGAAGACGCACTCGGCGCTGACCGCGTCCTGGTACAGCGGCACCGCGATGCCGCGCAGCGACTGCACCGCCAGCATGGTGGCATACAGGCGCGGGCGGTTCGAGCCAATGATGACCACATGTTCGCCCATGCGCAGGCCTGCGCCATGCAGGCCCAGGGCAATTTGCTCGACCATGGCGGCCAGGTCAACCCAGTTCAGCGTCTGCCAGATGCCGTACTCTTTCTCGCGCAGCGCAGGGGCCATGGGGCGCTCGCCGGCGTGGCCGAGCAGCAACCGGGGAAAGGTCGTTTGCAAGGTGTTTTGCATGGTCGTATGTGGGCTTGAAGTCAATGGGTTGCGCTGGAATGCCGTCAATCAAGGCACCCGCAGAATCGCGATAGTAGGAGTAAGTTTGACGCCGTGTTGTCATTGCAAAGACAATCCTAGGGTCTGTCCTTACAGGACTTTCCCTGTGTGTGCAGGCGGTTTTCTCGCTACGCTCGGGCTTTCATCGCCCTGCCGCCCATGACCAGTGCCCCGCACCCTCCCGGCCCAAGCCACCTTGTGCCCTTGCACCAGCGCCAGCGCCCCGGCACGCCGCAAGAGCTGGCCGGCATTCCCTGGCTGGGGCTGCTCGCGCCCGCTGACCGTGCCCTTGCCACCTCCGAGCTGTGCGTGGGCGAGGCGCTGCCGGGCGACTATGTTTGCCGCGCCGGCCGGCCCATTACCTTGTGGTTTGGCGTGGTCTCGGGCCTGCTCAAGATGAGCAGCGACGACGCCCACGGCGTCACCATGACGTTTACCGGCGTGCCGCCCGGCGGCTGGTTTGGCGAGGGCACGGCCTTGAAGCGCGAGCACTACCGCTACCACATCCAGGCCATCCGCAAAAGCGTCGTGGCGGGCCTGCCGGTGGACACCTTTCACTGGCTGCTCGACCACTCGATCGCCTTCAACCGCTTCATCATGAACCAGCTCAATGAGCGGCTGGCGCAGTTCATTGCCGCGCGCGAGATTGACCGCATGAACAACCCCGACCTGCAGGTCGCCCGCACCCTCGCCGCGCTCTTCAACGCCCGCCTGTACCCCGGCGTCGGCGAGGTGCTGGCCATCACCCAGCAGGAGCTGGGCTACCTGGTCGGCCTGTCGCGCCAGCGCGTCAACCTGGCGCTGCAAACCCTGCAAGCGCGCGGCTGCATCCGGGTCGAGTACGCCGGCCTGCGCGTGCTGCATTTGCAGGAGCTGCGCTTTGGCGCGTTCTAGAGCCGAATTTATAGTTAAATAGGGTCGTAGCCCATAAATTATCTGCCCTCTGTGCTATATAAAAATTAGCAAATTGAAGCCTATGCCCTCTGCTTTCAAGCGCGCTCCCAAGCCGCCCGGCTTGCCTGAGCCTGTACCCGCAGGCGCGGTGACCGCCCCCACCACCCGCCTGAACAAGCGCATGGCCGAACTGGGCCTGTGCTCGCGCCGCGAGGCGGATGACTGGATCGCGCAGGGCTGGGTGCGGGTCAATGGCGTGGTGGCGGTGATGGGCTTGCAGGTTGCGCCGGAGGCGAAGATCGAGGTCGAGCGGGCGGGCCAGCAAGAGCAGTTGCAGCGGGTCACAATTTTGCTGAACAAGCCGGTCGGCTATGTCAGCGGCCAGGCCGAGGACGGGCACGAGCCCGCCGCCAAACTCATCCAGGCCGCCAACCAGTGGCGCGAGGACAAAAGCCCGCTGCGCTGGTCGCCCGCGCAGCACCGCGGGCTGGCCCCGGCGGGGCGGCTGGACATTGACTCGGTCGGCCTGCTGGTGCTGACGCAGGACGGCCGGGTGGCGCGGCATTTGATCGGCGAGGACTCGAACGTCGAGAAGGAATACCTGGTGCGCGTGACCGACGCGTCGGGCGCGCCGAAGGTGATGGAGCGCCACCCGGTGGAGCAAATCGCGCGGCTGCGGCATGGCTTGCAGCTTGACGGCCAGGCGCTGCTGCCGGCCAAGGTGAGCTGGCAAAACGAGGACCAGCTGCGCATGGTGCTGCGCGAGGGCAAAAAGCGCCAGATTCGCCGCATGTGCGAGCAGGTGGGGCTGAGCGTGGTGGGCCTCAAGCGGGTGCGCATTGGCCAGATCGTGCTGGGCAACCTGCCGGTGGGGCAGTGGCGCTATCTGGGTGCGTTCGAGAAGTTTTGAGGCGTTTTGCCTACTACTGAATAAATAGCGGCACCGGCAAGGAATACCTTGGCTACAGGCTGATTTGATTATAAATCTAGCCTGAAAAGCCGGTTTTGGGCCTTTTCCGGGGTTTGCAGGCAGGCTCAGTAGGTGATGGTCAAGGTGCGCGCCTGCGTGGCGGTGCAGCCGGCGGTGGCTGCGCAGGTGCCCGACTGGCCGGCGGCGATGCTGCCGCTCACCACATAGTTTTGCCGGAAGGCCGTGCCAGTGCCGCTGGCAACAGGCAGGTTCAGCGTGTAGTTCAGCCCGAGCAGCGTGCCGCTGGTAGCGTCCAGCGCCATGGTGTAGGGCGTGTTCAGTGTGCAGTTGACGCCAAAGTTGCTCGCGCCCGTGCTGGCGGCGCTGGCAAACGAGGTGTAGTTCATCGTCAGCGGCGTCGGCGCCGAGCTGAAATAGCAATGCGCGACGATGCTCACGTTGGTGGTGAAGGTAGTGCTGGTGATCAGCGGCGAGGCGTTGCTGTTGCCCAGGCGGACGAACAGGCCGACGGCTTCGTCGTCATAAATGCCGGCAGCGCGGTTGATGCCCGCGTTGACGCGGAAGAAATACGTCATCGCCAGTGACTGGTTGTTGCCGGTGGTGAAGTTAAAGGTGTGCAGCCGCCCGCCGTTTTGGGTGTTGCCGGCTACCCGGCCAGCGCCCGTGGTCCACTGGCCCGCGCCACCGGTGTTGCGGTAGATCTGGTAGGCCAGCGTTTCGTTGGTGGTGGTGGTCTGGCGCGTCATGTTGCGGCCGTTGGGCGGCTCGCCCTGGTCCATGCCGATATAGACCGTTTGCGTCAGTGCGCCGCCGGTGCGGGTGCAGTTGAGGTTGACGGCTGCTGTCAAATTCAGCTGCGCGGTGGTGTAGATGCCCACCGTGTTGTTGGCGGTGATGCCGCAGGTCATTTGCGCTTGCGCGCTGCCAGCGGCCAGGCCCAGCGCCCACAGGCAGGCTTTGGCCAGCGGTTTTAACGGAACAGTCTTCATCGCGCAACTCCAGAGCAGGTCAGTGGCCCCAGCCGGGCAATTTCTTCGGACTTGACATCGTCAAGTGTGACGGAGATGGTGCAGCTTGCGCCCTTCCATTTCAGCTTCAGGGTATTTTGTTTTTGCATTCCCGTGATGAAAGCCTCACCGCGGCGGGCCACGAAGAATTCTTTTTTGTCACCCACCAGTTCCAGTTCGGCCCCGGCGGGTGCGGGTTCGCCATCGGCAAACACCAGTTTGATCAGCGCGGCGCGGCCACTGCGCACCGGGAAAGTCACGCGCACGCCGCTGCGCCCGGCGGGCACCACCACTTGCTCAATGCTGTCGAGCTCGGCGTTGATCGGCAACTCGTTCGGGTTGAGCTGGATGCTGTTGTTCTGGTAGGGCAGCAGGCGCGGCAGCAGCGCCACGCCGTCTTCGTTGGTGCGGGTCAGGTTGCTGCCCTGAAACCCCACGCCCACATTAGGGTAGCCCGGCACTTCAACCAGCGCAAAACTGTCCTGCACCCGGCGTGAGGCAAACAGATTGCCACCCGCCAGCACCAGGCCGCCCTGCGCGCCCAGGCGGATGTTTTGCGAGTCCTTCGACGCGCTGATGTCGGCTGTCAGCAGACTTTTGTTGCCCTGGCGCAGCACGCCGGCCTCGCTGTAGGCCTCACCCTGGCGCACACCGGCCAGGGCACGCCAGCCAATGCCGGTCTCGCTCGTCAGACCCTTGCTCACGCTGGCAAATGCATCGGTCTGGCCGCTGCGGCTGGTCAGGCTGCTGGAGACATTCAGTTGCCCGTCCAGCGGCATCACAAACGACAAGCCCACCGAAGTGCCCGAGGTGTTGCCCAGAACGCGTGTGGCCGAGAGCGTGAGCGAGCTGCGCTGGCCCAGGCGAAACGAGTAGTTGGCCGTGAGCGAGGTGACCGGGTTGCCGTCGTAGGTTTCGACCCGCGCCGCGCCCAGGCCGAGCGCGCCAAAGTTTTCGCTGGCGTAGCTGTAGCTGGCCGAGTACTGGCGCTTTTGCGGCAGGGCTGTGCTGTCCAGGCCAATCTGGCGGTAGTCGCGGCTGGCGCCTTCGGCGCGGGCGGTAAAGCCGTGGCGCAGCCCGGTTTTCTCCACGCCCAGCAGGTATTGCACACCGCCGCCGCTGGTGCTGTCGTTGCTCACGCCGAGGGCGGCCTGGCCCAGCACGGCAAAGGGCAGCGCGTAGCTCACGCCCAGGCTGGCACCGCGCGTGTCTTTGCTGAGTTCGGTGTGGCCTTCGAGCGTCAGGTTTTTGGTCACGCCGTAGCGCACGGTCCCCGAGACGAAAGGCTCGCCGTAGTCGTTGCTGCTTGTGCCGAGGTTGCGGCGGATGGCCCCGGCCTCCACACTGAAATCGGTCAGGTTTTCTTCCAGCAGCTCGTTGCTGGTGAAAAACGGCTGCACCAGCACGGTCTCGCGGCCCAGCAGGTCGCGCACCACCACGCGGGCCTGGCCCGAGCCCGTGAGCAGCGGGAAATTGTCAATCGCAAACGGGCCGGTCGGCACGCTCGAGGTCTGGCGCAGCGCGTCGTTGATGTAGAGCTCGACCGTGCTGGGCGCGCTTGAGGTGCCGCGAATCACCGGAATGGCCTGCGTCACAAAGCCCGGCGTGAGCGAGAAGTTGGTGCCGAGCTGCACGCCACCAAAAAACACCGAGCGCCCGAGCGTGCCACTGCGCGAGGTGGCATCGCCCAGCCGCAGGGTGAGGTTGCTGCTGGGGAAGTCGCGGCTGAAGGTGGTCTCCAGCCGCTGCACATTGGCTTTGAGCGCCGGGTCGCCGGTGCCGATGTTGCGCGCGGCAAAGCTGCTGATCAGCACGCCCCAGTCGTTGCTGTAGCCAATTTCGGTCAGCGCGCCGAGCGAGCGCGCGCCGCTGCCGCCCCGGTTGGCGCTGGCGTCAAATGACAAGTCGTAGTTCAAAAACAGCGCCGGCAGCACGGGCGAGAGCGCGGGGCGCGCCTCGCGCTCGGTCGCCAGCTTGGTGGCCGAGAAGGCGCTGGGCGCAAACACCAGATCGACCGACTGGTTGGCAAAGTTCAGGCGTGAGGTAAAGCCGGGGATCGACGTGAGCGGGTACCAGACGCGGCCGCGCACTTCGACCGGCTGGGCGCTGCCCCGCCGGTTGATGCGCCATTCGTCAAAGGCTTCTTCGGGCGCATACAGCACGCCGTCTTTTTCCAGCAGCGTCCATTGGCCGCTGGGCGCGTTGTTGATGCTGACCTCGAGCGGCAGAAAGCGCTCGCCGTTGGGGCTGGGGGTGGCAGCCGCTGCGGGGGCGGGGCTCGCTGCAGTGGCGCGGGGCGGTGTGGGTGCGGCGGCTTGTGCGGGCACTGGCGCGGCGGGTGGTGGCGCAGGAGCTACAGGTGCAGCTAGGGGCGCAGGCGGCGGCGAAGTGGCGGGGGCAGAGGGCGGGCGGGGCGCTGGGGCGGGTGCGGCGGCAATCGCGGCCGGGGGTGTTGCCGGTGCTGCAACCAAGGGCGCTGGCGCGGCGGCTATGGGCGGGGTGGGCGCAGGCGCGGTGCTGGCTGCTGCGGCAAACGATAAATTGGCGCTGCGCTGGGCAAAGTTGATGCGCGCCTCAAAACCCGGCACGGCGGCCAGCGGGAAATAAATCTGGCCGCGGAATTCGACCGATTCGGCATTCACCCGGCGCTTGAGTTGCCAGGCTTCAAAGGCCTCTTGCGGCGCATAAAAAACCCCGTTGCGGTCCAGCAAAGCCCAGCGCCCACGCGGTGCGCCGTTGATGCGCACGTCCAGGTTCAGCAGTTGCTCGGAGATGTTGACGCGCAGCGGTGCTTCGGGCTCGGCAGGCTGCGCGCGCTGCGCATACAGCGGCCTATTTGACGCGGCGGCAGGGGCTTGTGCGTGGCTGGCCGCCGGGCCAAGCGCCAGCGCCAGCAAGGCGCACAGCGGGGACAGCGGAAAGCCAGTGACATGGGAGGGCCGCATCAGCAAACATCACGGCAGCGTGACGGCAAAGGTTTGGCTGCGGCCGTCGTCAAACAGCACAAACAGCTCGGCAGCGCCGGGGGCCAGCGCCGCGTCAGTCTTGAGCGGAAGGGTTTTTTTGGCCCCCGGCAAGATGTAGCTGCCGCCCTCAAAACGTGCCAGTTTCCGGCCACCGCGCTGCACCGCAACCTCGCGCACCTGGGCGTAGGCGCTGCCGATATTGCTGCACACGGCTTGGGGATTGGCACCCGCGTTCATGGTCAGGCCGCAGGCCATCTCGCGCTTGGCAATCGGCGGCGTGATGAAGACCGGCATCGACAGCGCCAGCGAGATGGGCACCTGGATGGTGGCGTCGGACTTGAACGCCTCGGGCACCTCGCGCACGATCATGCGGTAGGTCAGCTGGCGGCTGGCATCGGCCGGTTTGAGCAAGGCCAGGCGCACCACCTGCTTGGCCTTGGGTTCAAGCTTGATGATCGGCGGCGAGAGGATCATGTCCTCGGTCAGCACCAGCTCGTCGGTGCCGTCGGGCTTTTGGCTCCAGACATTGATGTCGGCCTGCAGCGCCACCGGCGTGTCGCCTTCGTTGACGATGGTGATCGCCACCGCGCGGTCTTTGGGCACCATGAAAATCCGCACCGGCGTGACGGAAAACACCCCCGCCAGCGCAGGTGCGGCGGCACACAGGGCAAGGCAGGAAAGGGCTAGGGCACGCAGGGTCTTTTGAGGTTTCATGCTCAAAAGCTTACCAACATTTCCACAAAGCTCTCCAGACCGCTGATATCGATAATGCGCATGCCCGTCACCGTACCGGTGCCGCTGTAGAGCCCGGCGTTGCCATCTGACGTGGGAGCGGGGGCTGCGCCGGGGCCAAACGTATAACGGTAGGCACCGCCGTGCGTGCCCACATAGGGCAGGCCCGGCACGGCCTCAACGCTGACAAACTGCGAGGTGCCGCAGACCACGCGCACGCTGGCCTGGGTCTGGTTGCTCAGGGCTTCGCTCACGCAGGTCCCGCGAGCCAGAGGCGGGTCGTACGTGGTGAGATTGACGACCACATTGAAACTGCCGCTGGCGGTGAGCGCCGGGGCGTTAAAAGCCGCCAGGCTCAGCAAGAGCCCGGCAAGACCGCATAAGAGCGGCGGCGCTTTCACTGCGGTCTTTCGGCGTGGCCGATCAGTAGGTGACAGTCAGGGTTTGAGCAGCCGAAGTGGCTTGGCAGGCAGTGCCAAAACCCACAGCGGTACCGGTCACGCCGGCAAACGGGTTGTTGCCATAATTGCCCGTCACTGCGTCATTTTGTTGTGCGCAGGTGCCGCTTTGACCGGCAATGATGCTGCCCGTGATGTTGTAGGAAGTCGCCGTGCCATCACCCGTACCGGTGGCCGGCACCGCCAGAGTGACGGGCAAATCCAGCGCAGTCAGCGTGGTATTGCTCAGCGACATGTCGTAGGGCAGGAGATTGGTGCACTGCACGGTGTAAGCCAAGGTGTTGCTGCTGGCGCTGGTCTGGAAAGACACGTAATTCAATACCAGGGTCGTGGTGGGAATGGTGACGATGCAGCGCGGGAAGAGGTTGACTTGGACATCAAAGCTGCCGGTAGCGGTCAAAGCCTGGGCAGGCAAGCTGGCAGCCAGGGTGGTGGCGCCAATAGCGGCAATCGCCAGCAATTTGTGCAGTTGTTTCATGGGAAGCTCCAAAAAAGAAAGTGGGGCGAACAATTGGTTACGGACGTTGAACTGTAGGCGCTGTCAAGAGCGGTTACAAGACCATTGGTCATTCTATGGCGACCATTCAGCGCTGAAAATACGGGGAATCGTTACAAAATCACGCGTTTAGCGCGGGTTATGCCGCTCTCGATGCCGCCCAAGCGCAGTACTTGAATCCCGCCGCCCGGCCCTGATATACCTTGCGCGAATTTCGTTGTTCCTGACCCTTCAAAAAGCCTCCCATGACCAAACAAACCCTGAATTTCCAAGCCGAAGTCGCGCAGCTGCTGCATTTGGTGACCCATGCGCTGTATTCCAACCGCGAGATTTTTCTGCGCGAGCTGATTTCCAACGCCTCCGACGCCTGCGACAAGCTGCGCTTTGAAGCGCTGGAGCACAGCGACTGGTACGAGGACGCGCCCAACCTGGAGGTTCGCCTTGCGTTTGACGAAAAGGCCAAGACCCTCACCATTACCGACAACGGCATTGGCATGAGCGAGGCCGAGGCCATCGCCAATCTCGGCACGATTGCCAAGAGCGGCACCAAAGAGTTCATGAGCAAGCTCAGCGGCGACCAGAAATCCGACGCCCAGCTGATTGGCCAGTTTGGCGTGGGCTTTTATTCGGGCTTTATCGTGGCGGACAAAATCACCGTCGAGTCGCGCCGCGCCGGTGTGCCTGCGGGCCAAGGCGTGCGCTGGGTCAGTACCGGCACGGGCGACTTTGAAGTCGAAGCCATTGAGCGCCCGCTGCACGGCACCAGCGTGACCTTGCACTTGCGCGAAGACGCCACCGAGTACGCCAACCACTGGACGCTGAAAAACCTCGTCACCAAATACTCTGACCACATCGCCCTGCCCATCTTGATGGAAAAGCACGAGTGGAAAGAGGGCGAAGGCGATGAAGGCGGCGGCATGGTCGCCACCGGCGAGTGGGAAACCATCAACCAGGCCAGCGCCTTGTGGAGCCGTGCCAAGAAAGACATCACACCCGAGCAGTACAAAGAGTTCTACAAGCAACTCACATATGACCAAGCCGATCCGCTGGCTTACACGCACAACCGCGTTGAGGGCAGCACCGAATACACCCAACTGCTCTACCTCCCGAGCAAAGCGCCGATGGATTTGTACCAGCGCGACGCCAAGGCGGCGGGGCTGAAGCTGTATGTGCGCCGCGTCTTCATCATGGACGATGCGCAGGCGCTGTTGCCCAGCTATTTGCGCTTTGTCAAAGGTGTGATCGACTCGGCCGATTTGCCGCTGAATGTGAGCCGCGAGTTGCTGCAGGAAAGTCGCGACGTCAAGGCCATCCGCGAGGGCTGCACCAAGCGGGTGCTGGGCATGCTGGAAGACTTGGCCAGGCAAGAAGTGGACGGCAAAAAAGAAGGCGCCAGTGACGAAGAAAAAGCCAAGGCCGATGACTTCGTCAAGTTCAACGCCGAATTCGGCGCGGTGCTCAAGGAAGGACTCGGCGAAGACTTTGCCAACCGGGACCGCATTGCCAAGCTGCTGCGTTTTCCGTCGACCACGCACGACGCGCCGACCAGTTTTGCCGATGTGAAAGCCCGCATGAAAGACGGCCAAAAAGCCATTTACTACCTCACCGCCGACACGCTGGCGGCGGCTAAAAACAGCCCGCAGCTCGAAGTGTTCCGCAAAAAAGGCATTGAGGTGCTGCTCATGGCCGACCGGGTTGACGAATGGGCGCTGAATTTCCTGCGCGAGTTTGACGGCACGCCGCTGCAGTCGGTGGCCAAAGGCGCGGTGGACTTGGGTGATTTGCAGGACGAGGCCGAAAAAGCCGCAGCCGAGGCGGCGGCCACCAGCTTCAAGCCGGTGCTGGACAAGCTCAAGGAAGCACTTAAAGACAAAGCCAGCGACGTGCGCGTCACCACCCGGCTGGTGGACAGCCCGGCGTGCCTGGTGGTCAAGGACGGCGACATGTCGATGCAAATGGCGCGGCTGTTCAAGCAGGCCGGCCAGCCAGTGCCCGAGACTCTGCCGGTGCTGGAAGTCAACGCCGACCATGCCCTGGTGAAAAAGCTGGAGAGCTCGCCGCACTTTGACGCGCTGGCGCATATTTTGTTTGACCAGGCGCTGCTGGCCGAGGGCGGCATGCCAGAAGACCCGGCGGCCTATGTGCAGCGGGTCAACGCGCTGCTGGTCTAGGCCAGACTTGGCTGGGCACGCCGAAGGCAAGTGCCAAATCGGTCTACCGCCTATATAAAAACTGCTCAAGCAGCTGCGGTTTTTATAGCGCGTGGATTCCTTTGGTGCTACAGCGCACAGACTTGCCGCTTGCCCGTGGCTATAAAGGTCAGCACACACCTTAGATCCAGCCAAGCGCCATGACCCCTATCCCTCTGCGCCGCACGCTAATTCAGGTATGACCGACGCGCGGGTCTCGCCGGACGCAGCCCAAACAGCCACCGAAATACCCGCTGTCAAGCGGTCCACAGCTGCGCCCACCCCGTCGCCCAGTCCCCCAGCCAAACCCACCCCAACAGCGCCAGCACCGCCCGCGCAAGCCAAAAGCGCGCGCAGCCTGCGCAGCACGTTGCTCATCGCGCTGGCCAGTGTGCTGGTGCTTGCTGCAGCGCTGTACTTGTTGCGCAATCTGCTGCTGGGCACACCCACCCCGGTGTATGCCGCGACCCGCAGTGAGCTGGTGCAAACCGTGGTGGCCAGTGGCCGGGTGGTCTCGCCGCAGCGGGTGACGGTGGCGCTGCAAGGCTCGGGCCGGGTGCTGCGCGTGGCGGTGGCTGAAGGCCAGACCGTGGAGCGGGGGCAGCTTCTGATTGAGTTGGACAACAGCGACGCCCGCGCCAGCCTGGCCCAAGCCCGAGCCACGGTGGCCCAAGCCCAGGCCCGCGTGCGGCAATTGCGCGAGTTGAGCCAGCCGCAGGCGGCAGAGGCGCTGGTGCAGGCCCAAGCCACGGCGCTGCTGGCGCGCAAGGCGCTGGCACGCAACCGTGACCTGGTGGCGCAAGGCTTTATCAGCCAAGCCACATTGAACGATGCACAGCGCGCGGTGGACGTCGCCGACAGTCAGGTGATCAGCGCCCAGGTACAAGCCAAAAGCAGCACTGTCAGCGGCAGCGACGCCGCACTGGCCCAGGCCGAGCTGGCCCAGGCGGTAGCGGGGCAGCAGCTGGCCAGCGTGAAACTGGCGCAGGGTCTGGTACTGGCGCCCAGCAGCGGCGTGTTGATCTCGCGCACGGTGGAGGTGGGCGATATCGTGCAACCCGGTCAGGCGCTGATGGTGTTGGCCGCTGCCGGACAGACCCAGGTGCTGGTGCAGATTGACGAGAAAAACCTGTCAAAAATCGCGCTGGGGCAAAAAGCCCTGGGCTCGGCCGACGCGTTTGCCAGCCAGCGTTTTGATGCAGTGGTCAGCTACATCAACCCCGGCGTGGACGCGGCGCGCGGCTCGGTGGAGGTCAAGCTGAATGTGACGAAGCCGCCGGCGTATTTGCGCCAGGACATGACGGTGTCGATCGACATTGAAACCGCCCGGCGCACCGCCACGGTGGTGATTCCCACCAGCGCGCTGGAAGACGCCGCCACCGACCAGCCCTGGGTGCTGGTGGTGCGGGGTAATCGCGCAGTCAAACAATTCGTCACCCTGGGTCTGCGGGGTGACACGCGTGTGGAGGTGCTCACCGGTATCAAGGCGGGCGAAGGCGTGGTGCCGGTGTCCAAAACCGGCGTGAAGGCGGGCCAGCGTGTGCGCGCCACCACGGTGCCCGAGCCGCCGGGGGCACAGGCCAAAGGCAATGCGGGCGCTGACCCCATGAAGCCGTGAACCCATGAATCCGCTGTTGCCTTTTGAGTGGGTGCTGGCCACGCGCTTTTTGCGCGAGGGCTTGCTGCAAACGCTGTTCATCATCGCGGGCGTGGCGCTGGGCGTGTCAGTGATCGTGTTCATGTCGGCGCTGCTCACCGGCCTGCAGGGCAGTATTTTCAAAACCTTGCTGGATTACCAGGCGCAAATCGTCATCAAACCGCCCGAGGAAGCGCCGCGCAGCCTGCGGCGTGAGCCGGGTACTGAATTTGCCACGCTGGTGCAGCCCCGCGCCCAGCGCCAGCGTTCACTCGACCAGTGGCAAAAGGTGCGTGACACCACCTTGGCCGTCCCCGGGGTGTTGGTGGTGACGCCGGTGGTCGAGGGCTCGGCCTTCATCGTGCGTGGCGATGCCAACACCGGCGTGGGCGTGCGCGGCATCGAGCCGGAAAGTTATTTGCGGCTAATTGCACTCAAAGAAAAAATCATTGCAGGCAGCGCAGACCTGTCCAGCACCGACGTGGTGATTGGCCGGGACCTGGCCCAAGACTTGGGCCTTGCCATTGGCGACAAGCTGACCTTGAAAGCTGCCTCGGGCCCATCCGTTGTGCTGTTTGTGTCGGGCATTTTTGACTTTGGCAACCAGGGCCAGAACAAGGGCAGCGTTTATGTGGCACTGCGCACCGCGCAAAGCCTGCTGGGACTGCCGGGCGGCGTGACCAACTTGTGGGTCAAGGTGGC
>JBJXED010000024.1:0-21365 GCA_046155225.1 Burkholderiaceae bacterium | reverse complement strand
TCCACATTCACCGGCAAGCGCCGCTCGCGCCAGAGGTAGTACCACACATCTTCATGGCCGGGCTTGATGTACTTGGGTGTCACGCCGAGCTTGCCTGCCAGCATGTCGATAAAGCGTTTGGCATCGGCGTCGGTGTAGTGGCTGGGCACGCGCTCGTCGGCAAACAAATCGGGGTTTTGCCAGATCGGCTGGCCATCGGCGCGCCAGCAAATCGACAGGGCCCAGCGCGGCAATTGCTCACCCGGGTACCACTTGCCCTGGCCGAAGTGCAAGAAGCCGCCCTGGCCGTATTCAGCCCGCAGTTTGTGCACCAATTCAGTGGCGTAGCCGCGCTTGGTGGGGCCGAGCGCGTCGGTGTTCCACTCGGCAGCATCGCGGTCGGCGGTGGCAACGAACGTCGGCTCGCCGCCCATCGTCAAGCGCACATCGCCAGCGGCCAGCTTCGCATCGACTTGCTGGCCCAGCGCCAGCACGGCGGCCCACTGTTCGTCGGTATACGGCTTGGTGACGCGCGGCGATTCATACAGGCGGGTGACTTGCATATGGTGGGCAAAAGTCACCTCGCAGTCGTCCACCGCGCCTTCAATCGGCGCGGCACTCGATGGCGAGGGCGTGCAGGCCAGCGGGATGTGGCCCTCGCCGGTCATCAAGCCTGAAGTAGGGTCAAGGCCAACCCAGCCTGCGCCGGGCAAATACACCTCGCACCAGGCATGCAGGTCGGTGAAATCAACGCTGGTGCCGCTCGGCCCGTCAAGCGCTTTCACGTCGGGCGTGAGCTGGATCAGGTAGCCGGAGACAAAGCGCGCCGCCAGTCCGCAATGCCGCAGCAACTGCACCAGCAGCCAGGACGAATCGCGGCAAGAGCCCGAGGCTTTCTCCAGCGTTTCCTCGGGCGTTTGCACGCCGGGCTCCATGCGAATGAGGTACTTGACGGCTTTTTGCAACTGTTGGTTCAGGTCGACCAGAAAATCAATCGAACGGCGCTTGGTGCGGTTGATGTTGGCCAGGTAAGCTGTGACGAGGGGCGTTGGCGTATCCGTGACGAGATACTGCGCGAGTTCAAGCGCCAGAGCGGCGTCATAAGTGAAGGGGAACTCTTCGGCGTACGGCTCCAGGAAGAAGTCGAACGGGTTGTAGACCGCCATCTCCACCACCAGATCCACCGTGACTTTGAACGCGTTGACCTTTTTCGGGAAGACCAGCCGCGCCTGGTAGTTGGCAAACGGGTCTTGCTGCCAGTTGACAAAGTGGCCCGCCGGCTCCACCCGCAGCGAGTACGAGAGCACCTTGCTGCGGCAATGCGGCGCTGGCCGCAGGCGCACCACTTGCGGGCCGAGGTTGACCTGGCGGTCGTATTGGTAATGGGTGATGTGGGTGAGGGCGGCATGTATTGTCATGCAGACATCCTAGCAAGTCGCGAGCCAAACACGATGACAAGCGGCGTCGGGCAACCGCCAGCCCGCACTCCAAACGGGCTAGCATAGGCTGCATGCAGTCTGCCAGCCAGAACACCACCAGCCCAAGCGGTCAGTCCTGCGATCAGCCAACTGGCCGTTTGAGCCGTTTTGCCGCGATCACGCCCATTGCGATGGGCCTGTTGGCAGGTACCGCAGGCCAATTGCAGCAGCCCAGCCTGTGGTGGGACGGTATTTATGCATCATTTCTGCTTCTAGCCACGGTATTGTTTGCCGGTATAGCTATATTAAAAATAGCAAAAATACCGGCGTATGGGCTATTGCTGACCGCCTGCGCGTTGCTGGCGTTCGGTTTGTGCGGCCTGCGCGCGCTGCAGTTTCAGGCCACTGCCCTGTCCCCGCTGCTCGAAGGGCACGATGTGTTCGTGACCGGCACCGTGGCGTCGTTGCCGCAGCGAACGCCCGTGGGTTTGCGGTTTCGCTTGGCAGTGGAGTCGGCGTGGCCTGCACCAGCGCTGGGCCAGGGCCAGGCCACAGGCCGTATGGCGCAAGCGGTAGCTTTGCCGCCACTGATTGAGGTGAGTTGGTATGGTGCTGTTGCGCTGCCTCGCTTGGACGGCGTAGTCCCGGTCGCCGACTTGCAGCGCCCGCCCGCCGATGTACAGCCAGGCGAGCGCTGGGAAATGACGCTGCGCCTGAAGGCCCCGCACGGCAACAGCAACCCGCACGGCTTTGACTATGAGCTGTGGCTCTGGGAGCAGGGCGTGCAAGCCAGCAGCTATGTGCGCGCGGGCCTGCGTGATGCGCCGCCGCGCCGCCTGGCGGCCACTTGGTACCACCCTGTTCAGCAAGCGCGCAGCCGGGTCCGCGACGCTATTTTTGAACGGCTCGGTCCGGCGGAAGGCGCAAGGCGCTGGGCCGGCATTGTGGCCGCGCTGGCCGTGGGTGACCAAGCCTCGGTCGAGCGGGCCGATTGGGATATTTTTCGCGCGACCGGGGTCGCTCATTTGATGAGCATCTCGGGCTTGCACATCACGCTGTTTGCCTGGGCCGCCGGGTTGGCGCTGGCGGCGCTGTGGCGGCGCAGCCGCCGCTTATGTCTGGCGTTGCCCGCACAGCACGCTGCACTTGTTGGCGGCGTGTTGCTGGCCACCGCCTATGCGGTTTTCAGTGGCTGGGGCCTGCCCGCGCAGCGCACGGTGTGGATGTTGGCCGCCGTGGCCTTGCTCAAGCTGTCAGGCCAGCGCTGGCCTTGGCCCCAGGTGTGGCTGCTGACCATGACGGTGGTGGTGCTGGGTGACCCCTGGGCGTTGCTGCAGCCGGGGTTTTGGCTGAGTTTTGTGGCGGTGGGGGTGCTGTTTGCTGCCGAACCGGGGCCGGCATTTGAAAACCGCAGCGGCGTTGTGCGCAGGCTAATGCTGCTGTGGCGTGAGCAGTGGGTGGTCACCCTGGCGCTGGCACCCCTGACCTTGCTGCTTTTCGGTCAGGTTTCAGTGGTGGGGTTCGCTGCCAATTTGCTGGCAATCCCCTGGGTTACGCTGGTGGTGACGCCGCTGGCCTTGCTGGGTGTGCTGGTGCCTGCGCTGTGGCTGGCGGCGGCAACAGCCTTGCAGGGGTTGGCGCTGGTGCTGCAAGCGCTCGCCGCATTGCCGTGGGCCAGCTTGTCGGTGGCGGCACCGCCGCTGTGGGCCGGTCTTGCCGGGGTCGCTGGCGGGGTTTTGCTGGTCATGCGGCTGCCAGGCCCGGTTCGTGCGCTGGGGCTGGCACTGGTGCTGCCCGCCGTGCTGTGGCAACCTGAGCGGCCAGCGCCCGGTGAGTTTGATCTTTTGGCAGCCGACGTCGGCCAGGGCAACGCACTCATCGTGCGCACGGCCGACCACACGCTGGTGTATGACGCCGGGCCGCGCTACAGCGCCGAGAGTGACGCGGGTCACCGCGTGCTGGTGCCGCTGCTGCGCGCCATGGGCGAATCCGTTGACACGCTGGTTGTCAGCCACCGCGACGCCGACCACATTGGCGGTGCCCAGGCGGTGCTGAAGATGCAGCCCAGGGCGCAGTTGCTCAGTTCCATTGAAGCCCAGCACGAACTGCAGTTGCTGCGGCCCGCCCGGCGCTGCGAAGCCGGGCAACGCTGGGATTGGGACGGTGTGCAGTTTGAAGTGCTGCACCCGCGCGCTGAAGATTACGCATTGCAAATCAAGTCCAACGCGTTGTCATGTGTGCTGCGCATTGGCAACGGCCGCCAAACGGTGCTGCTGACGGGCGATATTGAGCAGCCCCAAGAAGCCCGGCTGGTGGCGCAGGGCATCATTGACGGCAGAGATTTACGCGCCGACGTGCTGCTGGTGCCGCACCACGGCAGCAAAACCTCGTCCAGCGCGGCTTTTCTGGACGCGGTGCAGCCGCAATGGGCCTTGGTGCAAGCGGGCTACCGCAACCGCTATGGTCATCCTGTTTCAGAGGTGATGCAGCGCTACCGCGAGCGGCAAATTCAAGTGCTGCTGTCACCCGGCTGCGGCGCGGCGCGCTGGGAGTCGGTGGGCCCTGGGCAAATGCGCTGCCAGCGCGCACTGGCCCGGCGGTATTGGCACCACCTTCCCAACCCAGCACCTTGAGACGCACTCCTTATAGAAAGGAAAGGAAAGCGCGCAAAGATAAAGGCCGTTGGCGCATTCCTTGCTATTCTGTGGGTAGGAGACGCCATGATGAAATTCGATGAAATGCATTTCAAGCCCATGCTGGGTGCCCAGGGACACTTGCAGAGTCAAAGTCAAAGCAGCGGCGGCCAGAGTCAAAGCCAGCAACAGGGTGTGCGCGATCACTATCAGAGCTATGCGCAGTGGTTGTCGCGCCAGAGTGACGCCGTCATGCTGGCGCGGCGCGAAGAGGCCGAGATGATTTTTCGCCGTGTTGGCATCACTTTTGCGGTGTATGGTGCAAAAGACGAGGATGGCGCGGGCACTGAGCGCTTGATCCCCTTCGATTTGATCCCCCGCATCATCCCGGCGCATGAGTGGGCCGAGATGGAAAAAGGCCTGGTGCAGCGCGTTACAGCGCTGAACCGCTTTATCCACGATGTCTACCACGGTCAGGAGATTTTGAAAGCCGGTGTGGTGCCAGCCGAGCAAATCACGCAAAACGCTCAATTCCGCCCTGAGATGATGGGCGTTGATGTGCCCAACCATGTGTACTCGCACATCGCCGGCATCGATATCGTGCGTGCACCCAATGCCGCAGGCGAGGGCGAATACTACGTGCTGGAGGACAACCTGCGCGTGCCCAGCGGTGTCAGCTACATGCTGGAAGACCGCAAGATGATGATGCGGCTGTTCCCTGACTTGTTCAGCAGCCACCGCGTTGCGCCCATTGCCCATTACCCCGACTTGCTGCTGGAGACCCTGCGCGCCTCATCCCCGGCCACCACGGCCGAGCCTACCGTGGTGGTGCTCACGCCCGGCATGTACAACAGTGCCTACTTCGAGCACGCGTTTTTGGCGCAGCAAATGGGGGTGGAACTGGTCGAGGGCCAAGACCTGTTCGTCAAAGACAACTTTGTCTATATGCGCACCACGCGCGGGCCCAAACGGGTCGATGTGATTTACCGCCGGGTTGATGATGATTTCCTCGACCCCAAGGTGTTCCGCCCCGGCTCCACACTGGGCTGCGCGGGTTTGCTCGATGTCTACCGCGCGGGCCATGTCACGATCTGCAATGCCGTCGGCACGGGCGTGGCCGACGACAAGTCCATCTACCCCTATGTGCCCGACATGATCCGCTTCTACCTGGGCGAAAAACCCATCTTGAACAACGTGCCCACCTATATGTGCCGCAACAAGGATGACCTGGCCTACACCTTGGCCAACCTGAAAGACCTGGTGGTCAAAGAGGTGCACGGTGCAGGCGGCTACGGCATGTTGGTGGGTCCCGCTGCGACGCAGTCAGAAATCGAGGACTTCCGCAAGGCGGTGCAGGCCAACCCCGAGGGCTATATCGCCCAGCCCACGCTGAGCTTGTCGAGTTGCCCCACATTTGTGGAAAGCGGCATCGCGCCGCGGCATATTGATCTGCGACCTTTTGTACTCAGCGGTAAGGAAGTGCAAATGGTGCCTGGCGGTTTGACTCGCGTGGCGCTCAAGGAGGGCTCGCTCGTCGTGAACTCGTCACAGGGCGGTGGTACCAAGGACACTTGGATTCTGGAAGTGTGAATATTTGGGGACTGTCCAGCGGCGTGCCGCATGCTCTGTCCCCAACTGATTAGGAACCCGTATGCTTTCAAGAACCGCCGACCATTTGTTCTGGATGTCGCGCTACACCGAGCGGGCCGAGAACACCGCGCGCATGCTAGATGTGAATTACCAAACTTCGCTGTTGCCGCAATCCACCGCAGTGGCCCAAGTAGGCTGGCAAGGACTGCTTTCCATCAGCGAGCTGCTGCCCGCATACAAAGAGCGGCACGGCGAGATCACGCCGCACAAGGTGATGGAATTCATGATCAAGGATGAGGACAACCCCTCGTCCATCATCTCGTGCCTGCGCGCCGCGCGCGAGAACGCCCGCGCCGTGCGCGGCACGCTCACCACCGAAGTCTGGGAGACGCAAAACCAGACCTGGCTCGAAGTCAACCGCATGGTCAAAAGCGACGCGTTTGAGCGTGACCCCGGCCAGTTTTTTGAGTGGGTCAAATTCCGCTCGCACCTCTCGCGTGGTGTCACGGTGGGCACCATGCTCATGGACGAGTCACTTCACTTTATGCGGCTGGGTACTTTTTTGGAGCGTGCTGACAATACGGCACGCTTGGTCGATGTGAAATTCCATGCCGTGCAAAGCGACTTTTTCGGTGCCGCCAGCGAGAAGGACCAAGAGTACGACTTCTACCACTGGAGCGCGATTTTGCGCAGCGTCAGCGGGTTTGAAATCTACCGAAAGGTCTACCGTGATGTGATCAAACCTGAGCGCGTCGCCGAGCTGCTGATCTTGCGCCCCGACATGCCGCGCTCATTGCACGCCAGCTTGAACGAGGTGGTCAGCAACCTCGCCATGGTCGGCAACGAGCAATCGCAGGAGACGCAGCGCCGCGCCGGCAAGCTGCGCGCTGATTTGCAGTACGGCCGGATTGATGAAATTCTGGCGACCGGACTGCACGCGTACCTGACGCAGTTTCTGGACCGCGTCAACGAGCTGGGCGCACACATCAGCCGGGATTTTTTGGTGCCTGCGGCTTGATGCAAGGCCCAATGACTGAGCGTTCCACTTTGCTGGAAATCCGCACTGCGGCCGCTGGCATACTGCCAGCAAATTTCACTCACCATGGCCACCCCCGTCCTCAGCACCCTGGAAGACCAGATTCAGCAAGCCCTGCGTCTGGGCGCGGTGCATGAGGCCGCGCAAATGGCGCATGCGGCGCACCTGCAGCAGCCGGGCGATGTGCCGACGCTTTTTCGTTTGGGCCAGCTGTGGCTGCTGGCTGGCCAACTGCACGATGCGCACCAGGTTTTTCTCCAGGTGCTGCAAAAAAAAACCGGCGCTCGAATGGGCGCTGGCCGCCCGCCGCGAGCTCAGCGCCGCCTGCCTGGCCGCGCAAGACCCGCACACCGCCGTCGCCTGGCTGGCCGATGCCTGCCGCATGGCACCCCAGCAGCCAGGCTTGTGGCTGCAGCTAGGCCAACTCCTCGCCCAGCAGGTAAGTGAAGCCGAGGCCGCTGCCGCGCTGCGTCAAGGCTTGCAGTCCAACCCCGACGCGGCGCTGTTGCTGCAAGCGGTGGCCGAGCAGGAGATGCAGCGGCAAGACTACGCGGCCGCGCTGCCCCACTACCAGCGTCTGAATCACTTGCTGCCGGGTTCGACGTCTGTTCTGCTGAACTTCGGCTTTTGCCAGGAGCATTGCCTGCAACTGGAAGCTGCTGTAAGCACGTACCGGCACGCCCTGGAAATCAACCCCGATTTTATGGAAGCGCATGTCGATCTGGCCGGGCTGCTCTGGCGGCTGGAGGATTTCGCCGGCTCGCTGGCGCATGCCCAGCGTGCTGCAGCCTTGGCACCCGGGCACCCGTATGCGGTGCGCATTCTGGGCACTGTGCTGTTCCAGTTGGGCCGGCTGGAGGAAGCCCAAAAATACCTTGAGCAAGCCTTGCAGCTGCAGCCCGATTTCGCCATTGCGCAGATTGACCTGGCGATGCTGCAACTGCTGGCCGGTGACATGGCCGCAGGCTGGCGCACCTACCAAAAACGCTGGAACGACACCACCCGCATGACGCGGCCTGATTTTTTCCGGCTCGAAAATGAATGGCAGGGCTTGCAGCAGCAGCCCTTGCTGGGCAAGCGCATCCTGGTCTATGCCGAGCAGGGCTTTGGCGACGTGATCCAGTTCATCCGCTACGCCGCCTGCCTGCAGGCTGAAGGGGCGCAAGTGTTTTGCCAGGCTCCGCTGGAGCTGGTGCCGCTGCTCTCGCGCATGCCAGGGCTGACCTGCCTGATGCCGGCGCAGTTGCTGCACACCCACTACCACGTGGCCTTGCTGGATTTGCCGCTGCACTTTGAGAGCCTGCTGCCGCCTGCGCCCTACCTGAGCGTTTCGGATGACGCACAGGCCATCTGGCAGGAACGCCTGGCGGCCTGGCCCGGCAAGATGAAAATTGGCATCGCCTGGGCGGGCAACCCGGCGCATGCCAACCACCACAACCGCAGCCTGTACTTGTCTGATTTCTGCGGCCTCATGGCGCTGGAGGGCGTGCAGTGCTTCAGCCTGCAAAAGTCCGTCGGCGGGCGCTACACCGACTGCGCGCCAAGCGCCGCCGAGTTGGTTGACTTGACGCCGCAGTGGCAGGACTTTGAAGCCAGCGCCGCCATGGTCAGCGCGCTGGAGCTGGTGATTTGCGCGGACTCTGCGGTCGCGCACCTGGCCGGTGCCTTGGGCAAACCGGTGTGGCTGCTGCTGCCGCCCAACCCCGACTGGCGCTGGTTGCAGCATCGCGAGGACTCGCCTTGGTACCCCAGCATGCGGCTGTTTCGCCGCGCGCACGGCCAAAGCCGTGCTGACCAGATGCAGCAGGTGCTGCGGGTGCTGGCGGAGCATCCAAATCCGGGTCGCCTGGCCCAAGCCTGAATGGGCATTCTTGCAGCAACGCAAACCCAAGAAAGCGCATTTTTATAAGTAGTACCCACGTTGAGCACTGAAGGCAGAAGGCATTTAATAAGGGTGTCTCAAGGCAATCTTGAGCGATTTTTATACCCTGATAAAAAATGCGGGAGACACGTATGCAAAACAAACAATTCTTCGAAATTTGCCATGTGCGCTGGTGGTCTGTTACTGCAACTGCAGTTTTGCCGATACTGGCATTGACGGCTTGTGGCGGCTCAGATGGGGTGCCGGCTGCCGCGCCGCCCGCTCCTGTCATCGCTACCCCCGCAGTGGCCTGCGCTGCGTTCAATGGGATGTCAATACCCGCCGCGCAGATTTCCCTGCCCAGCACCGGTGCCAACATCACGACCGCGACCTTGGTGCTGGCCACGGAGGCCGGCAATACCCTGGGCGAGTACTGCCGGGTGCGCGGCCTTATCCGTCCCGTGGATGCCAGCGCCCCAGACATCACTTTCGCCGTCAATCTGCCCAGCAACTGGAACAGCAAGGCCATCCATTTTGGCGGTGGCGGCTTTAACGGCACGCTGATTGACGGCACCGAGCAGATTCGTTTCGGGTCGGGTGAAAAACCCGCGCCATTGGCGCTGGGTTATGCGACCTATGGTGACGATGGCGGCCATCAAAGCGGCAGCATCACCGACGGCTCGTTCGCGGTCAACGACGAATCACTCGCCAACTACGGCGGCAATTCGCTCAAGAAAACCCGTGACGTGGCGGCCATGCTGATTCGTATGCGCTACGGCAGCGACCCTGCAAGGGCCTATTTTCTGGGCACATCAACCGGCGGACGCGATGCGCTGACCTATATCCAGCGCTGGCCCGCAGACTATATCGGCGTGATCTCCAACGAGCCGGCTTTGAACTACACCGGCGTGCGGCTGCACAACGTGGCGGTCGGGCGTGCGCTGTACCTGAATGCCGGGGCGGGTTGGGTCAATCTGAACAAGACCCTGTTTGTGCAAGGTGCTGTGCTCAGGGCGTGTGACCGGCTTGATGGCGCGGCCGATGGCATCGTCAGCAACGTTGAGAGTTGCCGCCAGCTCAACAGCCAGATACTGGCATCGCTGCGCTGCGCGGGCGGTGCCGACACGGGGGATACCTGCCTCTCCGATCCCCAATTGGCAACGATACAGACGATTGAATCACCGCTGAACCTGTCGTACTCACTGGCCAATTCAGTGACCTTTGCGGGCGGCTTCAACCTGCTTGAAGGAGCCCTGGTGGCTGGCCCGTTTACGTCGCGTGATCTTGGCACCCGGCGCACGCCGGGCAACCCGGCTACTACGGCGGACTCCAACATGTACCTCACGGGTGACCAGTGGGCGAAGTTTTTTGTCACGCGCATTCCGGGGCTCGACAGCTTGACCTTTGATCCCAACAACCCCGGCATCTACACCCAGCGCGTTGCCGATGTATCTGCCATCACGGACGCGACCAACCCGAACCTGACGGCTTTCCTGGCCCGCGGCGGCAGGATGATCATGTTGCATGGCCTGGCTGACGAGGTGATTCCTGTCAATTCCACTATCGCCTACTACAACAACGTGGTGACCCGGGTTGGCCAGGCCGCCGTCGACGCCGGCATCCGGTTTTATACCGTCCCCGGCATGGGCCACGGCACGGGCGTGTTCATTCCTGCCTGGGACTCGCTGGCGGCGCTGGAGAACTGGGTAGAACGCGGTATTTCGCCTGGCACCGGCATGGTCGAGGACGTGGTGGCCAGCACTTTTGGCCGCACCCGCCCCCTGTGCCAGCACCCTTCCTATCCGCGCTACAGGGGCAGCGGCAGTCTTGATGCTGCGATCAACTATTCCTGTACGTCTGCGGTCGGGAACCCGCTGGCCTGCCAGAACCTGCCCACGGTTGCAACGACCTACAAAGGCGGCGACAGTTTTGGCGAAGAGCTTTCTTTGGGTTTGAACCCGACCAGCCTGGCCTACACGCTGACGGTTGATGCCAGCCTGCAGCGCAGCGCCGGGACGCAGCGTACCGGCGTGTTGATTCCCCAGGGTAACTGCATTTACGCCAGTGCGGAAAACGGCGCGCAGTTTATCTTCGGCAGCGGCGGTGTGGTCGCTGGCGGTATTGCCGCGCCTTCCGGCAGCAGCTTCCTGCCGCTGCTGGCATTCCAGAATACCTTCAACAACGTGTCGGCGCCGACCGTGTTCAACACCATCGCCGATGAATACAACGTCACGGGCATTAACTTCACGGCCGCTGGTGCTGCCAGCCCCTACGGCGGTGCCGCCAGAATCCGCAACGCCGGCACCTGGCAGACCTGTATCGACCCGGCCAATGGCGGTTTCGCCATCAACTCCCCCAGCTGCTCACCCACCCAAAAAGGCTATATCCGGTACAACAGCACGCGCAATGCGTTTGACGCTTTGCTGACCTCGGTTTCCAGCACCGGATCGACACCCACCACGGGCGGAACGCCTACCGGCTCCATCGTTGCAGGCTTGGTCAATGGCGCGTCGGTGCCGCTGCACCTGATACGCGACTCCGGCACTGGTGCCTACGGCATGCGCCTGTATGCCAAGCAAACCGCATTGATCTCTGGCATGGCTGATGGAACCTATGTGTCAACGGCAACCAATGGCAGCAGCGCTAGCAGTTCGTCCGCCACGATTTTGGGCACTGCGGTCAATGCCGGTACAGCCAGCGGTACGCTGAATTACAGCACCCCGATTCCAGGCGTCGTGCAGGCCACAGGCGGTATCTCTGGGTCCTTCAACCTGACCAACGGTATCTACGGCTTCATTTCCAGCGTGACCGGTCTGTTCGAGCTGGGCGTCAAGAATTGAGCCATGTTGCGCGGCATCCAAATTACCGATCGAGCTGCTGCGCTACCTCGCGCCCCAGCTCAATCACCGCCATCGCGTAGTAGCTGCTCCAGTTGTAGCGGGTGATGACGTAGAAGTTTTCGGTGCCCGCAACGTAGCTGGGCGGGTCCGCGCCGTTTTGCAGCTCGACCAGCGCCAGCGGGCCGCTGTGGTCCTGGGCCTCGCCTTCCAGCAGTGCGCCTTTGGCGGTAAAGCTGGCAGCGCTGAAGGTGGGCAGGATGTCGGGCAGGAGCAGGGCGTCTTTGTCGAGTGTGGCCGCGTCAAAGCGCACCGGGTAGTGCGTGGCCATGCCGGTTTTCCAGCCGAAAGCCTTGAAATAATTCGCCACCGAGCCGATGGCATCTGCCGGGCTGCCAAACAGGTCGACCTTGCCGTCGGCGTCAAAGTCCACCGCAAAATTCACCCAGCTGCTGGGCATGAATTGCGGCAGGCCCATGGCACCGGCATAGCTGCCGCGCACGGCCAGCGGGTCGCTGCCGGCGCGGTAGTGCAGTGCCAGAAACTGTGCAAGCTCATTGCGAAAAAAGGCGCGCCGCTCGGCCGCGCGTGGGTGCGCCTGCGGGAAATCAAAACTCAAAGTTGCCAGCGCGTCGATCACACGGAAGTTGCCGGTGTTGCGCCCGTAAATCGTCTCCACGCCGATGACGCCAACGATGATTTCCTGCGGCACGCCGAACTCACGCTCGGCGCGCTCCAGCGCCTCGCGGTGGGTGCGCCAGAACGCGACGCCCGCCGCAATTCGCACCGGGTCAATGAAGCGGCTTTTGTACACGCGCCAGTTTTTAGGCACACCCACGGCGGGCGGCAAGATGAGCTGGGCAATGCGCGGCAGGTGCAGCGCCTGGCCGAGTTTTCCCTGCACCCAGGCGGGCTCCAGATTGCGGCGCTCGGCCAAGTCGCTGGCATAGGCTAGCGCATCAGGGCGGGCGGCGTAGGGTTTTCCGTCCGGGGCGGCAGCGGTGGGAGCCGCGCTTTGGGACTTGCGCCGCTGCTGTGGGCGGCTGGCAGGGGCCGCAGCGGCTGTCTGGCACGAAAAAACGCTGTTTTTTAAGTCTTTTTGTGCTCTAGCCAGTGTATTTCCTGCCGGTACAGCTATTAAAAGAGTAGTAATTGTCAGGCAATAAAAACGCATCAAGACCATGAGAATTGGCGCAACTCGCGTTGCAGGGCCGCCAGTGTAGGGCGGCTGCCCTGTGCCATCTGCGGCGGGGCGTAGCGCAGCGCCTCCAGCCGCAGCAGCCAGTCTTGCAGCGGCGCGCTCCAGGCGGGGTTGCCCTGCGCGGCCAGTTGCATCGCCAGTTGGCGCGGCGAGCTGTGCTCAGGCACCGACAGGCCCGCGCGGCGCAGGCGCTTGCGGGCTTTTTTCAGGGTGCGCAGCCACGGGTCGTGCTGGCTGCGCAGGCGCAGGGTCCAGAGTGCGCCAACCAGACTCGCCAGCACCACCAAGCCACTTAAAACATAGCCCAGGTCATGCCAGCTGGGCGACTGGAAGCCCAGGTTTTTCAGCAGATCGAGCTGCTTGCTCTGGGTGTAGTTCAGCACCCATTGATTCCAGCGGTTGTTGATGGCTTCCCAAGCGTTGCGCAGGCTCACCGACAGGCCGGGGCTGACAGTGCCAAACGCCTGCGCCACCAGGCCTTGCGGTGCCCGCAGGCGCTGGCCCGCGCCGACGCGGCCGGGTGCCACGGCGGAGGTGGGGTCCACCCGGACCCAGCCGCGCTGGGCTTCCCAGATTTCAGTCCAGGCATGGGCGTCGCTCTGGCGCAGGGTCCAAAAGCCGTCAATCGGGTTGATGGCACCGCCCTGGTAGCCCGTCACCACGCGGGCGGGCACGTCAAGCGCGCGCATCAAAATCACAAAGGCCGAGGCAATGTGTTCGCAAAAACCTTCCTTGCGGTCAAACCAGAACTCGTCGGCGCTGTGCTGGCCATACACACCCGGCTCGAGCGTGTAGCTGTAGCCCTGGGTGCGCAGCCGCTCCAGCGCCGCTTGCGCCAGTGCCAGGCCGCCCGCCTGGGCGTAGCGCGGGTCACGCCGGATTTCACTCGCCAGCGCCAGCGTGCGCGGATTAAAGCCGGGGGGCAGCTCCAGCTCGTCTTGCAGCGCAGTGACGCGTCTTTGCGGGCCATGGCGAAACTGCGGGTAGCTTTGCGCCTGGTAGCGCGTGATGTCGGTCAGCGGCCGGCTCGCCAGCCATTGCAAATCGCTGCTCAGCAGCAGCGCCGCACCCCCCAGCCCGGCCGAGGCTTGCGGCCTGTCGGGCGCGGCTTCGAGCACAAACACCCAGGGCCGGTTGGTCGGCTCGAGCGTGATTTCATAGCGCACCGGCGCGCCGCTGACTTGCAGGTTGGCCGGAGCTTGCAGGCGCGGAGAAAAGTCATTGTCCAGCCGCGACGGCTGGGGCCGCCATTCGCGCCCGTCAAAGTTGGAGAACACCGGCCCGCGAAAGTACAGTTCGGACGGCAGCGGCACTGCGGCCTCAAACTTGATGCGCATGACGATGCTTTCGTCCAGTGCCAGGCTGGCGATGGTGCCGACCTGCATCGTCCCCGACAGGCCGCTGCGGCCAGAAAGACCGTCGCTCGGGATGCCCCACAGTGGCGCGAGGCGCGGAAACAGCACAAACAGCAGTGCCATGATCGGCGCGCCCAGCAGCGCCATGTAGCCGGCGGTTTTCATGGCTTGGAGCAGCGGCGGGCGGCCTACCGGCATGTGGGCGTTGACCAGCGCAGTCAAAAGGCCCAGCAGCGCCAGCAGCATGGAGGCTGCAGTCAGCAGCGACTGCGAGTAGAAAAAATTCGTCAGCAGCGTGAAAAAGCTCAGGAAGAAAATCACGAAAGCATCGCGCTTGGCACGCAGCTCCAGGGTTTTGAGCGTCAGCAGCACGGCGATCAGTGTCACGCCTGCGTCGCGGCCCAGCAAAGTCTGGTGTGACATGGCCGTACCGGCCACGGCCAGCCCCAGCAAGCCCAGCACCCACCACTGGCTGGGCAGCGGCTTGGCCCTCAGCGCCAGCATGCCGCGCCAGATCAACACCCCGGCCGCCAGCGCGCTGCACCACAGCGGCAGGCGGCTGACCTGCGGCAGCAACACCCAGGCAATGACCACGAGCAAAAACAGTGTGTCACGCGCATCGCGCGGCAGGCTGGCCAAACCAGCCCACGCAGGCCGCTCGGCGGCTTGCAAGCTGAAGCGGGTAGACGTGCTCATGCGGTGGCTGGCTCAGCGGTGCAGCGCCAGCGCGCTGAGGCAGTTTTGTTTGTGCGCCTCGCCATTGGCCGGTGCGAGGCTGTGCCCCGGCAGCCGCAGGCCGTAGTCGAGCCCCTGTTTTTCGGCCAGCAGCACCCAGGCGCACAGGCGCGAGAGCTGGCCCTCCAGGCCCAAGTGCGAGCCTGCCAGCGCCAGGTCGAGCCAGAGTTCATGGCGCTGCGATTGCTGGTTGTCGCGGCTGACCAAATCACTGGAACCACGCGCCTGTGCCTGCGCCACTTTTTTCCACACCACCAGTTTGGTCGGGTCGCCGCGCCGGTAGGCGCGCACACCGTCAAATTCACCGCTGCTTTGCATGCGCGCGCTGGCTGCGCCGCTGCCGTGCGGCTCGCCCGGCGGCAGCGGCGGCGGGTGTGCTTCGGGCGCGGGATACACCAGCACTTGCGCGGCAGGCCGCCAAATTGTCCAGACGCGGAAAGTGCCCAGGGGGAAACGGGTTTCGGCGCTCAGGGTGGGCAGGTGCTGCAGGCCGCGATGCAGCGGCTTGAAGGCCACTTGCACGGTGGCGGTGCCCTGCGCGGGGACATCGGTCCACGACCAGTGGTGGGCATTGAGCACCGTCAGGCCAATGCCGTAGCGCACGGTACGGCCTGGATTGCTCAATTTAATGTCAAACACGGCGCTAGCCCCTGCATATTGTGCCGGTGGCGCTATCAAATGCATAGTCAAGCCGCGCAAGGTGCCGTGCGTCACGTGCATGCCAATGACGACACTGCCGGCCAGCAGGAAGGTCAGCAGATAGCCCAGGTTGAGCTGGTAATTGATGGACGCGACCAGCAGCACCAGCAAGGTCGCGGCCATCATCAGGCCGGGCTGGGTAGGCAGGATGTAGACGTTGCGCTGTGTCAGCGTGAGTGTGTCGGTCAGTTTCAGGCGCGCGTTGAACCATTTTTGGAAACGCTGGCGGATGCGGCCCAGCGGCGCTGGCCCAGGCGGCGCTGGGGGGCTGAGGCTGGCGGCGGGCGCAGTCATGGCATTTTGAGCGGTGCTTGCCCAAGGTGTTGCGAAGTTTTTCAGGGCAACGGCACGGCGTCAATCATCGCCCGCACCTGCTCGGCTGCGCCGCGCCCGGCGTCACCCACCGGCACCATGCGGTGCGACGTGGTTTGCGGCAGGATGGCTTGTACATCGTCGGGGGCCACGTAGTTGCGGCCTGCCAGCAAGGCGTTGGCCTTGGCGGCGCGCACCACGGCAATGCCGGCACGCGGCGACAGGCCCTGCAAAAACCAGCGGCCCGAGCGGGTGGCGGCCACCAGGTCTTGCACATAATTCAGCAGCGGCTCGGCGGCATGGATTTGCAACACGGCTTGCTGCAGTTGCTGCAACTCGGCGGCATTGAGCACCGGGGCCAGGCCCAGCACCACGTCGCGCTGGTCACCGCCTTGCAGCAGGCGGCGTTCGGCAGCGCGGTCGGGGTAGCCCAGCGAGATGCGCATCAAAAACCGGTCGAGTTGCGACTCGGGCAGCGCGTAGGTGCCGAGCTGGTCGTGCGGGTTTTGCGTCGCAATCACGAAGAAGGGCGACGGCAGCGGGCGCGTTTCGTTCTCCACCGTGACTTGCCGCTCCTCCATCGCCTCGAGCAGCGCGCTCTGGGTTTTCGGGCTGGCGCGGTTGATCTCGTCGGCCAGCAGCACTTGTGCAAACACCGGGCCGGGATGGAAGACAAATGCTTCTTTGCCGCGCTCGTACACCGACACGCCAGACAAATCGCTGGGCATCAAATCGGCGGTGAACTGCACGCGTGAGAACTGCAGGCCGAAGGTGCGGGCCAGGGCGTGGGCCAGCGTGGTTTTGCCGACGCCGGGCACGTCTTCTATCAGTAAATGGCCGCCGCACAGCAGGCAGGCCACGCAGTCTTGCACCTGCTGGGGTTTGCCCAAAATCACCGAATTGAGCTGGGCCCTCAAAGCTTGAAGTTTTTCTTGTACATTCATTTGGTTAACCTTACCTCAAAAAAATGACGTCATGAGTGCCACCGGTTATTTCACCCACCGCGATTGCTGGAAGCACGAAATGGGCCGCGGTCACCCCGAATGCCCCGAGCGGCTGGACGCGATTGAAGACCGTTTGCTCATCACCGGCGTTGGCGACGTGCTGAAAAAAGTCCAGGCGCCGCTGGCCAGCCTGGCCGATCTGGAGCATGGTCATGACCGCCTGCATGTGGCGGCCATGCAGGGTTTGACGCAGCAATTGCTGCAAGACGTGGAGGCGGGCGGCCCGGCCCACACCATGATTGACCCGGACACCGCGCTGAATGTGCATACCTTTCAAGCCGCGCTGCGTGCTGCTGGCGCGGTGCTCGCAGCAACCGATGCGGTGATCGCGGGCGAGATGGCGAACGCCTTTTGCAGCGTGCGCCCGCCGGGCCACCATGCCTGCCGCGACCGGGCCATGGGCTTTTGCGTGTTCAACAACATTGCCATTGCCGCCAAGTACGCGCTGCAGCGGCACGGCCTTTCACGCGTGGCGGTGGTGGACTTTGATGTGCACCACGGCAATGGCACCGAGCACATCCTGGCGGGGGACGAGCGGGTGCTGATGGTCGGGTTTTTCCAGCACCCTTTCTATCCGCATTCAGGCACTGAACATACCGCCGCCAACATGCACAACCTGCCGATTCCGGCTTACACCAAAGGGGCGCCGATCCGTGAGCTGATCGACAAATACTGGATTCCGCTGCTGGAAGATTTCAAACCCGAGATGATTTTCATCAGCGCCGGTTTTGACGCGCACCGCGACGATGATTTGGGCCAACTCGGCCTGACCGAGCAGGACTACGCATGGATCACCTCGCGCATTAAAAATGTGGCGCTGCGGCATGCCCAGGGGCGCATCGTCTCCAGCCTGGAAGGCGGCTACAACCTCAGTGCCTTGGGCCGGAGCGTGGAGGCGCATATCCGGGTGCTGGCCGATGTCTGAGCTGTGCCCAGCGGGCCGCTCCTTATGAACTCCATCAAACCCACGCTGGTCTGGTTGCAGGCTTTCTTTGGATCGGAGTTGGCGCTGGAGGTCGGCATTCTGCTGGCTTGCATCGGGCTGGCTTTCCTGATTTGCTACTTGCTCGGGCGCGGCATCCCGAAAGATTCGATCTGGTTTGGCCGCAGCACGGTTGATGGCCTGCTTTTTCCCTTGTTGGCGCTGATGCTGACTTACTCCGCCCGCTTGATTCTGGATGACTTTCAGCCGGTGCCGTTGCTCAAGGTGGCGCTGCCCATCCTCAGTTCGCTGGCGGTGATCCGCTTTTTTGCCAGGGTCTTGTCGGCGGCATTTCCTCGTTCACTGTTTGTCCGCCTGCTGGAGCGTTTTGTCTCCTGGCTCGCGTGGGCGGCGGCGATTTTGTGGATTGCGGGTTTCCTGCCAGCGGTATTGGCGGAGATGGACTCCATCACCATGGTGTTTGGCAAATCCAAAGTCAGCTTGCGCACGATTTTGGAAGGGATGTTGACTTCGGCCGCTGTGCTGGTGCTGGTGCTGTGGGTGTCCGCGGTGATTGAGAAAAGCATCTTGAGCGACGCGGTGGAAGACCTGTCGGTACGCAAGATTGCCAGCAATGCGACCCGCGCCATCTTGCTGCTGGTGGGTTTGATTGTGGCCCTGTCGGCCGTGGGCGTGGACCTGACAGCGCTGTCGGTGCTGGGCGGTGCGATTGGCGTGGGCCTGGGCTTTGGCCTGCAAAAGCTGGCGTCCAACTACGTCAGCGGCTTCGTAATTTTGTTCGAGCGCTCGCTACGCATTGGCGACAACGTGAAGGTGGACAATTTCGAGGGCCGCATCACCGACATCACCACCCGCTACACGCTGATTCGCGCCCTGAATGGCCGCGAGTCCATCGTGCCCAATGAAAAGTTGATTACCGAGCGGATTGAAAATCTGTCGCTCGCCGACAGCAAAGTCCTGGTGATGAGCACAATTTCCGTCAGCTATGACAGCGACGTGGCGCAAGTGCAGGACATCCTGCGTGCATCAGCCCGCGCCAGCACCCGCGTGTTGGACGACCCCGCACCCGCAGCGCTGCTGACCAACTTTGGCGCAGACGGACTGGAATTCACCCTCACGTTCTGGATTACCGACCCCGAGAACGGCCAACTCAATGTGCGCTCCGAGATCAACCTCGCGATATTGCAGGCCTTCCGAGCCGCCGGGATTGAAATTCCCTTTCCCCAACGTGTGGTGCATGTGGAGCATGCGGCGTCGGTGGCCCTGAATCCCGCGCCAGCCGCCGCGCCTGTGGCGGTGGATGGAATCAAGCCCGTACCCGCACCCGCGATTTAGGCCGCATTTTCCAAATTGACGGTTTACCGCATTTATAATTCGCAAAAAAGAACGGTCGTACTATTTTGAATCGTGCCCCGTAACTGCCGCGCCAGCAGAGCGCCCACATAGAATCAAACCAAAACGCCGCAGGCCGTGGTGACAAGGCCCGCAGCGGTACGCAACATCAGGAGCAAAACACAATGAAAGTATTGGTCGCAGTCAAGCGCGTGGTGGACTACAACGTCAAGGTGCGGGTCAAGTCGGACAACACCGGCGTGGACATTGCCAACGTCAAGATGAGCATGAATCCGTTTGACGAAATTGCAGTGGAAGAAGCCGTGCGCCTGAAAGAAAAAGGCGCGGTCACCGAGATTGTGGTGGTCTCATGCGGCGTAGCGCAATGCGCCGAGACGCTGCGCACGGCGATGGCGATTGGTGCCGACCGCGCCATTCTGGTCGAAACGCAAGAGGAATTGCAGCCGTTGGCGGTGGCCAAGCTGCTCAAGGCGCTGATGGACAAAGAGCAGCCCGGCATGGTGATTTTGGGCAAGCAGGCCATTGACGACGACTGCAACCAGACTGGCCAAATGCTGGCTGCGCTGGCCGGTTTGCCGCAGGCCACGTTTGCGTCCAAGGTGGTGATTGAAGGCGGCAAAGCCAATGTCACGCGCGAGGTCGACGGCGGCCTGGAAACCCTCTCCCTCACGCTGCCCGCCATCATCACCACCGACCTGCGCCTGAACGAGCCGCGCTATGTGACGCTGCCCAACATCATGAAGGCCAAGAAAAAGCAGCTCGACACGTTCAAGCCTGAAGACTTGGGAGTGGATGTGAAGCCACGCATCAAAACGCTCAAGGTCAACGAGCCGCCCAAGCGCGGTGCGGGCATCAAGGTGGCCGATGTGGCGGCCCTGGTGGACAAACTCAAGAATGAAGCAAAGGTAATCTGACATGACAACACTCGTTATTGCCGATCACGACAACACCTCGATCAAAGGCTCAACGCTCAACACCGTCACAGCAGCGATCGCTTGCGGCGGTGACGTGCATGTGCTGGTGGCGGGCCACAACGCCGCTGCTGCTGCCGCCGCCGCCGCACAAATCGCCGGTGTCACCAAAGTGCTGCACGCCGACGCACCGGGCCTGGAACATGGCCTGGCCGAAAACGTGGCGGCCCAAGTGCTGGCCGTCGCCGCAGGCTACAGCCACATCCTGTTTCCCGCCACCGCCGGCGGCAAAAACGTGGCACCGCGCGTAGCTGCGCTGCTGGACGTGGCGCAACTCTCGGACGTATCCAAAGTCATCAGCGCGGACACCTTCGAGCGACCCATATACGCGGGCAACGCGATTGCCACGGTGCAAAGCCAGGACGCCACCAAAGTGCTCACGGTACGCACCACCGGTTTTGACCCGGCGGCGGCCACCAGCGGCTCGGCAGCCGTTGAGGTGGTGGCAGCCCAGGCCGACAACGGCGCATCGAGCTTTGTCGGCAGCGAAATCGCCAAGAACGACCGGCCCGAACTCACCGCCGCCAAAATCATCGTCAGCGGTGGCCGCGCCCTGGGCAGCGCCGAAAAATTCAATGAAGTCATGATGCCGCTGGCCGACAAGCTGGGCGCGGCGATTGGTGCCTCGCGTGCGGCGGTGGACGCCGGTTATGCGCCGAACGACTGGCAGGTGGGCCAGACCGGCAAGATCGTGGCGCCGCAGCTTTATATTGCCGCCGGCATCAGCGGTGCCATCCAGCATCTGGCGGGCATGAAAGACAGCAAGGTGATCGTGGCCATCAACAAAGATGCCGAGGCACCGATTTTCAGCGTCGCTGATTACGGCCTGGAGGCCGACCTTTTTGTGGCGGTGCCTGAGCTGGTGGCCGCGCTCTAAACCAGACCCTTTCAAAAGCATCGTTCGCGGTGCTTTTTTTACGCCTTAAAAATGGAGACAAGGCCATGACCTACAAAGCCCCCGTCAAAGACATGCTGTTCAACATTGAGCACTTGGCACGCATTGACCAAATTGCCCAGATGCCCGGTTTCGAAGAAGCCGGCTTGGAAACCGCGCAGGCGGTGCTGGAAGAAGCTGCCAAATTCAACGAAGGCGTGCTCTCGCCGCTCAACTGGGAAGGCGACAAAAACCCGTCGAGCTTCAAAGCCGGTGTGGTCACCACCACGCCCGGTTTCAAACAGGCCTACCAGCAATACACCGAGGGCGGATGGCAGGGCTTGCAGCACCCGCAGGAATTTGGCGGCCAGGGCCTGCCCAAAACCATCGGCGCGGCTTGCGGCGAGATGCTCAACTCGGCCAACATGGCGTTTGCGCTGTGCCCGCTGCTGACCGACGGCGCGATTGAGGCGCTGCTGGTGGCGGGCTCTGATGAATTGAAAGCCACTTACCTGGAAAAGCTGATTAGCGGCCAGTGGAGCGGCACCATGAACCTGACCGAGC
>JBJXED010000023.1:0-3829 GCA_046155225.1 Burkholderiaceae bacterium | reverse complement strand
GCCATGCAAAAGCACGGTTTGCTGCTGCTGGTGCATGGCGAAGTGACCTCGCCCGAGGTGGACTTGTTTGACCGGGAGGCGGTGTTCATTGACCAGCAGCTGATTCCGCTGCGGCGAGATTTTCCTGAACTGAAAATCGTCTTTGAGCACATCACCACACGCGAAGCGGCGCAGTATGTGGCGCAGGCCGACCGCTTCACCGCCGCCACTGTCACCGCGCACCACTTGCTGTACAACCGCAACGCGCTCTTTACCGGCGGCATTCGTCCGCACTACTATTGCTTGCCGGTGCTCAAGCGCGAGATGCACCGCCTGGCTTTGGTAGAAGCGGCCGCGAGCGGCAGCCCGAAGTTCTTTTTGGGTACCGACAGCGCGCCGCATGCTGCGCACCTGAAAGAGCATGCCAGTGGCTGCGCGGGATGCTACACCGCGCATGCTGCGTTGGCGCTGTATGCCCAGGCGTTTGAATCTGCCAATGCCTTGGACAAACTGGAGGGATTTGCCAGTCATCACGGCGCAGATTTCTACGGGCTGCCGCGCAATACCAGCAGCCTTACCCTTGTGCGCAGCGCCTGGACGGTGCCTGAATCGTTACCGTTTGGTGACGCACAGCTAATACCCTTGTGCGCTGGGCAGACTCTGCCATGGCGGTTGGCTTCGCCGTAAACTGCCAGAGCTTTGAAAAAATCGGCTACCAGCCGAAGCATTAACGAGGTAGTTCATGTCTTTCAAATATGCAATCTGCGCTGCCATGCTGTGCATGCATGCGCCATCTTTTGCCGCGCTCGGCGAACTGCCCATGGCCAGCCTGGGCGCACCTGCACCGCAGGGCCTGGCGCTGACTGTGGTGCCGGGCCATGACCATACTGTGCATGAGTTGCAGACCGAGTCCGGCACACGGGTGCGCGAATACATCGGTGCCGATGGCAAAGTCTTCGCGGTGTCTTGGCGTGGCCCTTTCCTGCCCGATTTGCAAGTGCTGCTGGGTTCGCATTTCGCTGCGTATGCCGCCATGGCGCAGCGCAACCCTGTGGCCAGCCGCACCATGGACATGCAAACGCCGACGCTGGTGGTGCATTCGGGTGGGCGCATGCGTGCTTTTGCGGGCTATGCCTATTTGCCCCGGCAATTGCCCACTGGCGTCAATTTGAGTGCACTCCGTTAACTGCAGGACTGCCGTATGCGCCCACCCATTTTCCGGACAGCTACTTTTTTCACCATTGCCTTCCTCTGCGTGTTGCTGGCTGCCTGCGGCGGCGGTGGGGGCGGCAGCAGCAGTACACCTGCACCGCCCGTACCGCCAGTGATCTTGCCGCCAGTGGTCATTGGCGGGACCAACCAGGTGCCGCTGGTGATTGGCCCCGGCCCGCTTGATGCTTCGGGCCAGCAGATTCCCGTGGTGAATATTCCTTATGTCAGTGTCACGGTTTGCAGGCCGGGCAGCACCACGCAATGCCAGACGATCAACCAAATCCAGGTCGATACGGGCTCCAGCGGCTTGCGTATTCTGGCGTCTGCCGTATCGCCTGCCCTGGGCTTGCCCGCTACTACGGCGACCACCGGCAACCCGCTTGCCGAATGTGTCCAGTTTGCCGACGGGTATTCTTTTGGCGCGGTCCGGCAGGCCGATATTTACCTGGGCGGTGAGGCCGCGCGTACGCAGTCGGTGCAAATCGTCTCGGACAGCGCGTTCCCTAACGTGCCACTCAGTTGCAGCAGCGGTTTGCCGGCCCGCGACACGGTCAACGCGTACGGTGCCAATGGCGTGATCGGCATCAGCGCCTTCCGCCAGGACTGCGGCAACGCGTGCGTGATCAGCGCCATTCCCGGCACCTACTACACCTGCACGTCCTCCAGTTGCAGTGCCATTCGCGTGCCGCTGGCCAGCCAAGTGAGCAATCCCATTGCCTCATTTGCCGTGAACAACAACGGCAGTTCCATCACCTTGCCCAGCGTGCCAGCGAATGGTGCAACGGGTGCCACCGGCACCCTGACTTTTGGCATTGCCACGCAGGCCAACAATACCCTTGGCACCGCGCAGATTCTGACGCTGGACAACAACCGCGTGCTCACCACGGTCTATAACGGACGCGCTTTTGATGGCTTCTTCGACAGTGGCTCGAACGGCTTCTTTTTCTTTGACAACAGCATCCCCGAATGCAGCACGGCCCCCGGCTTTTTCTGCCCGCTGACCACGCTGAACCTCACGGCGACCAATATCGGCATCAACGGCAATTCGAACGTGGTGAATTTCAGCATCGTCAATATTGGTGCCCTTTTTACCGCCAACCCGAGCTTCACCGCTTACCAGAACATTGGCGGCAGCCTGGCCGGTTTGTTCGGGGTGGCTGATGCGTTTGACTGGGGGCTGCCGTTTTTCTATGGCCGCAGGGTCTTCACGTCGCTCGAAGGCGTGACCATCAACGGCGCGCCTGGCCCGTTCATCGCCTACTGACACTTGGGCTTGAACTTCGCGCTGCCAATTGATTGGCCCCAGCCCTGGCTGGCCGATTGGCGCGGCAAGGGCGAGCCACTGGCGCAAGCGGTGGCGTCAGGCTTGCCGCTGCACGAGGCGCTGAACTCATCCCACTGCAGCCCGGTGCGCTTTGTGCCGCAGCACGAGCTGCCTGCAGGCACAGCCTATGAAAGCCATATTTTCCGCACGGCCGAATGCCCCACCCGCGAGGGCTTGCATGACTTTTTCAATGGCCTGATGTGGCAGTATTTGCCGCTGACAAAACGCCGCATGAACCAGCTTCAAGCACTGGCGATTGCGCAGCAGGGGCCGCAAAGCACGCGAGGGCCGCTGCGCGATGCGCTCACGCTGTTAGACGAAAACGGCGCGCTGTTGCAAGCGCCGCCGCTGCTCTGGCAAGCTTTGGTGGCGCAGGACTGGACAGGTCTGTTTATTACCCACCGCGAACTCTGGAAGCAGGCGCGACTGCTGTTGCTGGGCCACGCCCTGCTGGAAAAATTGGTGCAACCCAGAAAATCCATCACGGCACATGTGTGGTGCTCGCAAGCCCAGGGCGATGCCAGTGCGTGTTGGGACGCGTGGTTCGCGGCGGAACTCGAACCGGGAAAATTGGCGCGCAAACCATTTGCCCCCTTACCGGTATTGGGTGTGCCGGGGTGGTGGGCGGACAATGAAACCCCACGGTTTTATGACGATCCGCAGGTGTTTCGGCTACCGCGACCTGGCGCCCTGCCCAAGCCTTAGCGTGGCAACTTTGACCTTGCAGCCTGCCTGGTATCGCTTGATTTTGGGCAGCCCAGGCCTTATCTTGGCGTAAACGTCATCGTCTTGACGGCATTGAAGCGAGTGAGAAACCATGAAACGTATTGTCTTGTTTGTATTGACCAACCTGGCCATCATGCTGGTGCTGGGCCTAGTGACCCGTTTGCTCGGATTTGACCAATTCCTGAACGCCAATGGCCTGAACCTGGGCGCTTTGCTGGGCTTTTCGCTGGTCATTGGCTTTGGCGGTGCCATCATTTCGCTGCTGATGAGCAAATGGATCGCCAAGCGCAGCGCCGGTGTGCAGTTGATTGAGCAGCCGCGCTCACAAGATGAAGCCTGGATTTTGGACACCGTGCGCAAGTTTGCTGACAAGGCCGGTATCGGCATGCCAGAGGTTGGCATTTTTGAAGGCGCGCCGAATGCCTTTGCCACCGGCGCGTTCAAAAACTCGGCGCTGGTAGCGGTGTCCACCGGCTTGCTGCAAAGCATGACCAAAGAAGAGGTCGAGGCCGTGATTGGCCATGAAATCGCCCACATCGCCAATGGCGACATGGTGACCATGACCTTGATTCAAGGCGTGATGAATAC
>JBJXED010000022.1:0-3017 GCA_046155225.1 Burkholderiaceae bacterium | reverse complement strand
TCTCTGTAGCGGCACTCGCATTCCTTACCTACGCTGTTGGCCCAAATGTCGTAAAGACTGTCGAGGCCGCGCCAATTGCCGCATCCAGCGGCTGGCAAGCCTGGGAACCGGGCCGGGTCGACCAGCTTTTGGCCAGCAACCAGAGCGTGTTTGTCGACTTCACCGCCGCCTGGTGCGTGACTTGCCAATACAACAAGAAGACCACCTTGGCCGATGCCGACGTGATGAGCGATTTGGCAGGCAAGAAAATCGTGCTGCTGCGCGCCGACTGGACCCGCCGCGACCCAGCCATTACGGCCGCGCTAGGTCAGTTGGGGCGCAGCGGTGTGCCGGTCTATGTGTTTTATAAAAACGGCCAGCCGCCGCAGGTTTTGTCCGAGATTTTGAGTGTTCCCGAAGTGCGCAATGCCATCGCAAAACTTTAAGTGTTGCTGCCATTGCAAAGTTGCTGCTTAGTTGTTGTGTTGCCTCCGTGTTTCAACTCTTTTGAAGGAAATTCATCATGCGCCGTCGCTCCCTGATCCAGTCTTCTTTCCTCGCCGTGAGTGCCGCTTCGCTGCTGCTGACGGCAAGCTTTGCTCAAGCTGCCGCCACCGTCGGCCAGCCTGCACCCGACTTTTCGGCCACTGACTTGGCCGGTAAAACCGTCAAGCTCAGTGATTTCAAAGGCAAGCATGTGGTGTTGGAATGGGTCAACCCGAACTGCCCGTTCGTCAAAAAGCACTACAACTCGGACAACATGCAATCGGTACAAAAAGAGGCCACCTCCAAAGGCGTGGTCTGGCTGGCCATCAACTCTACCGAGAAGCAAAGCCAAGATTACATGACGCCCGCGCAACTGGCCGCCTGGAGCAAAGAAAAATCCAGCCCCATGACCGCGATGCTGATGGACGAAGAAGGCACCATCGGCAAAAGCTACGGCGCCCGCACCACGCCGCACATGTACATCGTCAGCCCGCAGGGCACGCTGGTCTATGCCGGCGGCATTGACAGCATTCCGTCCGGCCGGGTCGAAGACATCAAGACCGCGACCAACTATGTCAAGCAAGGTCTAGGCGAAGCGCTAGCGGGCAAAGTACTAACAGCCGCCAGCACGCAGCCGTATGGCTGCACTATCAAGTACAAGTCCTGAAGTGAATTTTTTGTTGGATGATCCGGATGCGTATCAGCATTTGGATCATCTGCCAGAGCCCGGCCTTACAAATGCACTTGCAAGTGCAAATCCACTTATCAGCGAAAGCTAAGCGCTTTCAGCAAAATTATTGAGTGGCTAAGACACTCGCCTCAGCACCTTATCGGCAAGATTATTGAGGCAGCAAACTTGATTGACCGTTTTCAAACCATGCTGCATCAAAGCCGTCGCGCAGCAAAACGACACGGGTAGATGCCAAGTTTGATTCACGAGCGCGGGTTAGGTATTTGGCCAATGTGCTGGCATCCTCGCTGAACAAATGACTGATGGCCTCGCAATCGCACTGAGCGACCAATTTGAAATCGTCTTTGACGCGTACGCGATCATCTTGAGTGTCGCGCACCATGCTGCGAACGAGCAAACCGCATCGCATTGCGTGATCAATGTTGAATGGCAAGACCACAAAATTTCGTAGCGGCAAATCGGAAATGGCTTGCTTGACCTGAAACTCCGAAATCACAACCGTGGACAAGTACATTGGCACTTGGCGACGCACACATTCCCGGTAGTAGGCGATTGCTACAGCATGATGCGCACGGCTTGAATCAGTGAATGAAATTAGAAAGCTGGTGTCCAGCAAGGTGCTATTCACTGTTTGCCACCGCGGAGATCGTCGACCCACTCGGTGGCATCGCCGACATCGCGCCAAGCGTTAGCACCCCTACGGATCATGCGCGCCAGCGCTTCTTCATCCACCTGCGGTGTGTATTCCACGAACTCCAGCAAGCGAGCATTGCGAAGATCTCGGGTTCGTACGTTGTACTCAGCTTTGATACGCAGCATGGCTAACTTGTAGAGGCGGTTTACCGTATCGTCGCGCAGCACATCGCGGTCTGTACTGACGGTCAACGTACTGCCATCGGGCAGCTTCATATGCGCATTGGGTTTGGTTGCCCCGCCCAAGTCTTGCACTTCCCCGCGGATATACCGTTCAACCTGTACCCACTGATCAGCGTCGTTCGAGTGATAGTCGGACTCGGCGTTAATCTCAATTGGGCGATCCAGGAATGGTGACGAAATGCGGTACGCAACGCCATGCATTTGCTGGGCAGTTTTTTGCCATCGCTGCATCACGTCGCGGCGCTTGGCATCCAGGTTGTCGAGCACTTCACTGCAGAGCAGAGCCTGTAGGTCGCTAAACAATTTCGGTGCCATCAGTAGGGGTGTGGTTTGGATAGCAAGTGAGCCTTTGATGACCGCCACTTCCAGCGTTTTAGGATCAATTTCCTTGCCTTCACCGCGCAAAAAAGTTGAAACATCCGCAGCAAAACTCACTAGATCGGCCATAAGCACCCGCTCAGGGCTGGCCTCAAAGCCAGCCGATCGGTCAATCAATGCAACAGTAATGCTTTGCGCTTCCATAAGTCCCTATTTTAGGCAACCAGTACAGGAAATACACGCTGAGTTTCACCATCACAAATGCGGGCAGACACAGCATTGACTTTGGCAACAACAAGCGGAGGGATTACGCCGTTGGTATTGCGCTTGGCAGGTCGGTTAAGTGCATCCCTCGCGCGAGGCTACCGCCGCTGGCTGAGACAATACGGCATGACCTCCGCACTCATGCCCCCAAGCGCCGCAGATAGCCACGCCCTGAGCCTGTCGCCGCACCTGCAAAACGACACATTTTTGCGCGCTTGCCTGCGGCAGGCTACGCCGCATACGCCGATCTGGGTGATGCGCCAGGCCGGCCGATACTTGCCGGAGTATTGCGCCACGCGGGCCAAAGCCGGCAGCTTCATGGGCTTGGCCACCAACCCTGACTATGCGACCGAAGTCACCCTGCAGCCGCTGGCCCGCTACCCGCTGGACGCGGCGATTTTGT
>JBJXED010000021.1:0-35169 GCA_046155225.1 Burkholderiaceae bacterium | reverse complement strand
AGCAGACGGGCGAACAGGCGGTCGTATTCGGCGTCGGGAATACGCGGCGCGTCTTGCGTGTAGTAGTGCTCGGCATGCTGGCGCAACTGCGCCCTCAGCGCTTCTATTTCAATAGCGGCACTGGCAGTATCTTCGTTGGCTAGCGCTTGATTGGGCATTAAATTGGCCTCCAAAACCACCAAAAGAGCGAAAAAGCCGCCCAGACGCCTAGCTGAACAGCCGCCGTGCCAGCGCCGAGCCCGCCGACAGGTCGCGCGCGTCGAGCACGTCGTAGAGCTGTTCCAGGCTGGCACCGATGCTGTCCAGGCCGTCGGCGCTGATGGGCTGGCCGTTATCGTCAACAATAGCGCCTTCCATGCGGGCGGCCAGTGCCAGCGCGCACTCGCGCATGCGCACGAACGGCCGCTCAGCGCGGTTGACTTGCGGCGCGTCCAGGCTCAGGGTGATCTCGTGCAGCGCCGATTGCAGCGGGTCGTCGGCCAGGGCAACACGCGGGTCAAACGTCAGCGAGAGCACCGGCGCGCCGCCGCTGGTACTGGCCGGCAAGACCAGGCGACCGGCCCCCACGCCGCCCACCACACCGGGCACAAAACCCAGCCGCGCGGCGTGCTGCTGTACGTAGCCAGGGCTCCAGGCGGCCTGTACGGCGCGCAGGGTGAAGCTGATTTGCGCGTCGTGCTGGCTGGCAAACTCGTCGAGTTCGCGGCCGCGTGCGACTTCGGCCAGCATGTCGGGGAAATCGGGCTCACCGCCCACAGCGTCGGCAAATTCCCGGGTTTTCACGACGAACTCGGAGTATTCAATTTCATTGAGCGCGCCGGTGCGGTTGGCCAGCTGCACCCCGGCCTGGAATGCCTGGTAGCGCTGGCCAGGCTGCGGCCATTCCCAGTGCTGGGTGGCGGCGTTGTGCCCCTCGACGGCAAAGGGTTTGCTGCCGACGCGGCGCGTGGGCGGCATGGCCGAGAGCGCCAACTCGCCCGAGGCGACGCTCTCCAGCGCGATCGGGGCCAGCACGTCAATCAGGGCGTCGAGGGCTGGTTTTTTCTCCATCGCAGGGAGCATGGGCGGGCCTGCTGCCGGGCCGGGCCAATCGAGTTGCGGTTCTTGCCGCTCAGCGCGGCGGCTGTCTGCGCCTGACGCAGGCGCTGCAGCGCTGTCTGCGGTGTCAGCAGGCTCTGCTTCGGGCAGCTTGGGTGCGCTTTTCTGGGTTTTCCAGGCGTTGTAGGCCACCACCGCCGCCAGCACCACACCGCCTGCAACCGCCAAACCGACTTGCAGGCTGTTGCTCATTGGGTGGCTTCTGCACTTTGGCGCGCGGTGGGGCTGGTGGCCAGGCTGGAGAGTGCAAACTCCATGTCCACCGCGACGATGCGCGAGACACCCTGCTCCTGCATCGTCACGCCGATGAGCTGCTGGGCCATTTCCATCGCGATTTTGTTGTGGCTGATGAAGAGAAACTGCGTCTCCTGCGACATCCGCGTCACCAGCTTGGCATAGCGTTCGGTGTTGGCGTCGTCCAGCGGCGCATCAACTTCGTCGAGCAGGCAAAACGGTGCCGGATTGAGCTGGAAGATGGCAAATACCAGCGCGATGGCGGTAAGGGCTTTTTCGCCGCCCGAGAGCAGCGCAATCGACTGGTTTTTCTTGCCCGGTGGCTGCGCCAGCACCTGCACGCCCGAGTCCAGAATCTCGGCGCCGGTCATCACCAGGCTGGCTTGCCCGCCGCCAAACAGCTCGGGGAACATCTTGCCGAAATGCGTGTTCACCTTCTCAAACGTATGGCCCAGCAGGTCACGGGTTTCATGATCGATTTTGCGGATCGCGTCTTGCAGCGTGGTCATGGCGGCCACCAGGTCGGCGTTTTGCGCGTCCAGGAACTGCTTGCGCTCGCGCGCCGTGGTGAGCTCGTCCAGTGCGGCCAAGTTGACTGCGCCCAGCGCCTCCAGGGCGGCTTGCAACCGTTCAATCTCCGGGCCGAGCGCCCCCAACTTGACACTGCCCTGCTGGAGCGACGCCGCCACCAGCGCCTCGTCGGCCTTGGCTTGCAGCAGCGATTCGGCCAACTGCGCAGCGCCGAGTTGCGCGGCTTGCTCCTTCATCTGCCAGTCGGTTTGGCGCTGGCGCAGGGGGTCCAGCTCGCGCTCGAGCTGCAAGCGCCGCTCGTCGCTGGCGCGCAGCTTGGCGCTGAGGTCGTCGTACTGGCTGCGGCTGGCAGCCAGCGCCGACTCGCGCTCGGACTTGAGCGCGAGCGCGTCCTGCAGCCCGGCCTGTGCGCTGGCGGTGCCTAGGCGCGCGAGTTCTGCCTCGGCCAGCGCGCTCTCGGCCGCCAGGTTGTGCAACTGCTGCGCCGCCATCACGGCGCCGCGTTCGAGTTCGCTGCGGCGCGCGAGCAGGCTGCGCAGGGCGAATTGCGCCTCTTGCGCTTGCTGCTCGAGCAGGCGCTGGGCTTGCTGTGCGGCGTGCAGTGCCCGCTCGGCGGCAAGCGCGGCATCGTCCAGCGCGGCGTGCTGTTCCTGCGCCTGGCCCAAATCGGCGTCGAGCGCTTCAAACTGGGTTTGCGCGGCACCCTGCCGGTTTTGCAGTGCGCTGCCCTGGGTATCCAGCTCGCCCAGATCGCGGTCAATCTGACTGGCACGGTCGCGGCTTTGGGCGGCTTGCTGCGTCAGCTTGAGCACGTGGACTTGCTGCGCATGGGCGGCGTTTTGCGCCTGCTGTGCGTCTTTGCGCAGCAGCGCCAGGCGCTGGCTGGCCTCTTGGTAGGCGGCCTCGGCGCGCAGCAGCGCGGTGCGCGATTCATCGGCCATCAGGCTTTGCGCGCGGCATTGCTTTTCCAGGTTTTCAATCTCTTGCGCACGGGCCAGCAGACCGGCCTGTTCGCTGTCGGGCGCATAAAAGCTGACGCTGTGGCGCGTCACCGCATGGCCGCTGGGCACGTAAATCACTTCACCGGGGTGCAACTCGCCGCGGGCACTCTGCGCTGCTTCCAGGGTGGGGGCGCACAGGCAGCCCGTCAGCCAGTCGGCCAGCAGCGCCTGCTGGCCCGCATCGTGCAGGCGCAGGCGCGTGGACAGCAGCGGCAACGCACCCGCCGCAGGGGCCGCAGCGCCGGCCGAGGGCAGGCTGTAGAACACCAGTTTGGCGGGCGGCGCGTCTTTGGCAAAGGCCTGCACCCGCTCCAGTTGCGAGACTTCGAGCGCGCCCAGGCGCTCGCGCAGGGCCGCCTCCAGGGCGTTTTCCCAGCCCGGCTCGACATGAATCTTGCTCCACAGCGCCGCCATGTCTTGCAGCCCGTGCCGGGCCAGCCAGGGCTGCAGCTTGCCGCCGACTTTGACTTTGTCTTGCAGCGCTTTGAGTGCTTCCAGCCTGGCCGACAAATCGGCGCGTTTGGCGGCCTCGGTGTTGGCGGTTTGCTGCAGCGCGCGGCGCTCGGCGTCGCGCAGCGGCAGGGCTTCTTGCGCTTCGTTCACCGCGCCATCGGCAACGGTCTGCGCCGCTTGGGCAGCGGCCCATTGCTGCTGCAGCACGGCCAGGTGGGCGTCATCGGGCACGCTGAGCTGGCTTTGGTCTGACACCAGCCGCTCGCGTCGGGTTTGCAGCTGGCGCAGCTGCTCGCCCAGGTAACGCTGCTCAGCGGCCAGCACCTGGATTTTTTGCTGCACTTGGCCCACCGCCACCCGCTGCTGGCCCGCCTGGGCCTGCGCTGCGCGCAGTGCATCCTGCAGCGCGGGCAATTCGCCGGTGTGCGCGGCAGCGCCCGCGCCGCGTTCGGCGGCGGTGGCCTGCGCCAACTGCGTCTGGTCAGCGAGAGCGGCCAGATCGGCCGAAGCTTGCGTTTGGCGCTGCGCCCATTGCTGCTGCTGGGTCTTGAGCTGCGCCAGGCCCTGCTCAACGCGCTGGCGGCCTTCGACCACAAAGCGGATTTCGGCCTCGATCCGGCCGACTTCGGCGCTGGCCTGGTAGAGCAGGCCTTGCAACTGGTTGACCTGGTCGCCGCTGGCGTAATGCTGCTGGCGCTGGGCCTGCAAGTCGGCCTCGATGTGGCGCAGCTCGGCCACCCGCGCCTCCAGTTGCAGCAGCGCCTGCTGGCCCTCGGCCTGGCAGCGAGCGGCTTCTTGCTGGGCCTGCTCGCGCTTTAAAAACCACTGTTGCTGCTGCTTGAGGGTGAGATCGGCGTGCAGCGCGTGGTAGCGGCTGGCGACTTCGGCCTGTTTTTCGAGCTTGTCCAGGTTGGCCGTCAGCTCGCGCAGGATGTCTTCAACGCGGGTGAGGTTTTCCTGCGTGTCCGACAGGCGGGCCTCGGTCTCGCGGCGGCGCTCTTTGTACTTTGACACGCCAGCGGCTTCTTCGAGGAACAGGCGCAGCTCTTCGGGTTTGCTTTCAATGATGCGGCTGATCGTGCCCTGGCCAATGATGGCGTAGGCGCGCGGGCCGAGGCCGGTGCCGAGAAACACGTCTTGCACGTCACGGCGGCGCACCGGCTGGTTGTTGATGTAGTAGCTGCTGGTGCCGTCGCGCGTCAAAACCCGCTTGACCGCCACTTCGGCGAACTGGCTCCACTGGCCGCCGGCGCGCTGGCTGGCGTTGTCAAACACCAGCTCGACCGAGGCGCGCTGCGCGCTCTTGCGGCTGGTGGTGCCGTTGAAAATCACGTCTTGCATCGACTCGCCGCGCAGCTCGCTGGCGCGGGACTCGCCCAGGACCCAGCGCACCGCGTCCATGATGTTGGACTTGCCGCAGCCATTGGGCCCGACCACGCCGACCAGCTGGCCCGGCAGCACAAATTGAGTCGCGTCGGCAAACGACTTGAAGCCCGATAACTTGATGGATTGAAGACGCAAGGCTGCTACCTGTCGATGACGCGGGGGGCCAGCCCTTGAAGTGAGAATAAAGCCGCGAAAACCGATGATACCGTGTACCCGGGGGACTTTTTGGGCTTTTAGCGCTCGAAAAATACTATGAAATAGATAGCAGTAGGTGCAATTTAATCATTGACTAGAGCCGTATTTGACATATAAAAATGGCCTGAGGGCGGTTTTGGGCCGTTTTCAGCCCGCCAGGGTGTATTCACCGCCCCGCGCCAGCGCCCGCTGGTAGGCGGGCCGGGCATGGATGCGCTGCAAGCAGGCCATCAATCCGGGCCGACTGGCACCCAAGCCGCCGCGTGCCGCTGCTGCCTCAAGGACAAAACTCAACTGGATATCGGCAGCACTAAAATCCGGGCCTGCAAACCAGGTGTTTTTCTGGATTTCGGCTTCCAGATAGTCGAGGTGGCTGGTGATTTGCGGCGAGATGAACGCCTTTTTCACGTTGGCTGAGATGGCTTTGGCGATGGGCTTCACAAAGAACGGCATGGGCGTGGTTTCAATCTTGTCGAATACCAGCTTGAGCAGCAGCGGCGACATGGCCGAGCCTTCGGCGTAATGCAGCCAGTAGGTATAGCGCAGGCGCCCAGGCGTGCCGCGCTCAGGGGCCAGGGCTTTGCCCGCGCCGTAGGTCTCCACCAAATATTCCGTGATGGCACCCGATTCGGCCACCACCAGTGCGCCATCGGTAATCACCGGCGACTTGCCCAGCGGATGCACGCGCTTTAACTCGGGCGGTGCCAGCATGGTTTTGGCATCACGCTGGTAGCGCTTTATTTCGTATTCGAGTCCCAATTCTTCAAGCAGCCACAGGACGCGCTGCGAGCGCGAGTTGTTGAGGTGGTGAACAGTGATCATGGCAAGGGGCCTCTGGTGCGGCAATCAAGGGTTAATGCGCTGAATCTTGCCAGATATTGCGGCTGCCAAGCCGTAATGCGTGGCCGTATGGCGTGGCCGATAATTTGGCCATGAATCCTTTGCTTTCGCGTTTGCAGCCTTACCCTTTTGAACAATTGCGCCAGCTCTTTGCAGATGTCGCGCCCAATCCAGATTGGCGTCCCATCAGCCTGGGCATCGGCGAGCCCAGGCATGCAACGCCAGCGTTTATCCAGGCTGCACTCACCGACGCGCTGTCCGGGCTGGCCCACTACCCCAGCACGCTGGGTGATTTGCCGCTGCGACAGGCGTTTGCGGCGTGGCTGCGGCGCCGCTACGGCCTGGCTCTTGACCCTGCAACGCAAATGCTGCCCGTCAACGGCTCGCGCGAAGCCCTGTTTGCCTTTGCGCAAACGGTGGTAGACCCGATGCGCGGACTGGTACCGCCAGAGTTCGGTTTCACCGCCGGGCCGCCCCAAGGTGAAACGCGGCCCACTCGGGGGGCAGGGAGCCACGCGCAGCGGACGACCATGGGGGCCATCGTCGTCTGCCCCAACCCGTTTTATCAAATCTACGAAGGCGCAGCCCTGCTGGCAGGTGCAGAGCTGCATTTCGCGCCCAGCGATGCGACGCGCAACTTTGCGGTGGACTGGGCCAGCGTGCCTGCCGCCGTGTGGCAGCGTTGCCAACTGCTCTACGTTTGCACACCGGGCAACCCGGCCGGTGCGGTGATGGGTCTGGAGGAATGGCGCATGCTGTTTGAGCTCAGCGACCGGCACGGCTTTGTGATCGCGTCTGACGAGTGCTACAGCGAGATTTATTTCCGCGACGTCCCGCCGCTGGGCAGCCTGCAAGCCGCGGCGCAACTGGGCCGCAGCGATTTCAAAAACCTGGTGGCCTTCACCAGCCTGTCCAAGCGCAGCAACGTGCCGGGTTTGCGCAGCGGCTTTTGCGCTGGCGATGCGGCGTTGATGGCCGCTTTTCTGCGCTACCGCACTTACCACGGCAGCGCCATGGGCCCCGCCGTGCAGGCCGCCAGCATCGCTGCCTGGGGCGACGAGGCGCATGTGCAGGAGAACCGCCAACTCTACCGCGAGAAATTTGCCCAGGTCACGCCGCTGCTGGCGCAGGTGATGGACGTGGCGCTGCCCGACGCCGGGTTTTACCTCTGGGCCAGGGTGCCGCCGGGGGTGTGTGGCGGATCAGACACGGCGTTCGCCCGGGCCCTGCTGGCTCAATACAATGTCACGGTGCTGCCCGGCAGCTACCTGGCACGTGCGCAGCAAGGGCAAAACCCTGGCCAGGGCCGCATCCGGATGGCGCTGGTGGCCAACAGCGCCGAGTGCCTGGAAGCTGCGCAGCGCATCGTTCAATTTATTCAACACAACCCCGTTCCATGACCACTGCCCGCAACGAATCGCTAGAAAAAACCATCAACCAGGCCTGGGAAGACCGCGCCCAGTTCTCGCCTGCCTCGCATCCCAAAGAAGTCGCCGAAGCGGTGGAAGAAGTTATTGCGCAAATGAACCGCGGCGCTTTGCGCGTGGCCACCCGCGAGGCGGTAGGCCAGTGGACCACCCACCAGTGGATCAAAAAAGCGGTGCTCCTGAGTTTTCGGCTAAACGACAACCGGGCCATGAAAGCCGGTGACCTCGGCTTTTATGACAAGGTGCAGACCAAGTTTGCCCACCTGGACGAGGCCGGCCTGCGCGAGGCCGGTGTGCGCATCGTGCCGCCAGCAGTCGCGCGGCGCGGCAGCTACATTGCCAAGGGTGCGATTTTGATGCCCAGCTACGTCAACATCGGTGCCTATGTCGACGAAGGCACGATGGTCGATACCTGGGCCACGGTAGGCAGTTGCGCCCAGGTCGGCAAAAATGTCCACATCTCGGGCGGCGTGGGCTTGGGCGGCGTGCTGGAGCCGCTGCAGGCCAACCCGACCATCATCGAAGACAACTGCTTTATTGGCGCGCGCTCGGAAGTGGTCGAAGGCGTCATCGTGGAAGAAAATTCGGTCATCTCGATGGGCGTCTACATCGGCCAGAGCACCAAGATTTACGACCGCGCCAGCGGCACCGTGAGCTATGGGCGCATCCCGGCGGGCTCGGTGGTGGTGTCGGGCAACCTGCCGAGTGCCGACGGCAAATACAGTTTGTACTGCGCTGTGATTGTGAAAAGGGTGGATGCGCAAACCCGCGCCAAGACCAGCTTGAACGAGTTGCTGCGCGACTGATCGCCCCCCACCCCAGCACGCGAAAGGCCCACCCTGATGAGCACGCAAGCACAAGGCACGATGGAGCGCATCTTGCGCTTGATGGCGTCGAAGAAAGCGTCGGACATTTACCTCTCGGCGCATTCGCCGGCGCTCATCAAAATCAATGGCCAGTGCGTGCCGATCAACAACCAGATTTTGCCGCCCGAAGCGCCGCTGAATCTGCTCGCCGAGGTGCTGCCGCGCGCGCGCATTGAAGAGCTGGAGGAAATCGGCGAGCTGAACATGGCGCTGCCGATAGAAGGCGTGGGCAACTTCCGCATCAGCGGCCTGCGCCAGCGCGGCTCGTATGCGGTGGTGGTGCGCTACATCACCAACGAAGTGCCGCCGCTGGGCAGCCTGAACGTGCCGCCGATTCTGGCCGACGTGATCATGGAAAAACGCGGCCTGGTGCTGATGGTGGGCGCGACCGGTGCGGGCAAAAGCACCACGCTGGCGGCCATGATCGACCACCGCAACGAGAAGGTTTCGGGCCATATCCTGACGATTGAAGACCCGGTGGAATTCTTGTTCAAAAACAAGAAATCGGTCATCAACCAGCGCGAGGTTGGCACCGACACAAACTCCCTGGCGGTGGCACTCAAAAACGCCTTGCGCCAGGCGCCTGACGTGATTTTGATCGGCGAGATCCGCGACCGCGAAACCATGTCGGCGGCGATTGCCTATGCCCAGTCGGGCCACTTGTGCCTGGCCACGATGCACGCCAACAACAGCTACCAGGCACTCAACCGCATCTTGAGTTTCTACCCTGTCGAAGTGCGCGCGACCATGCTGGGCGACCTGGCGGCGGCGCTCAAAGCCATCGTGTCGCAGCGGCTTTTGCGCACCACCAGCGGCGGCCGCGCACCGGCGGTGGAAATTTTGCTCAACACCAAACTGGTGTCTGACCTGATTGAAAAAGGCGACTTCTCGGCAGTGAAAGAAGCGATGGAAAAGTCGATGACCGAAGGCTCCCAGACTTTTGAATTCGACATTGCCCGCTTGATTGTCGAGGGCGTGGTGGACCGCAAGGAAGGCCTGATTTACGCCGACTCACCCACCAACCTGATGTGGCGGCTGCAAAACGATTTCGGCAAGACCGACGCGGTGTTGCCCGAGGACGACCCGGACGACACGCCGTCGTTTACCGAGATCACGCTGGACGTCAAGCAGTGATGTTGTTACCCCCACAGTCGTTCACCGCATGTAACTCCTTGCCCCCCGAGGGGGCCGCGTTTTTCCTTGGGGCGGCCCGGCGGAAAAACAGGCGTATCCCATGACGGCCACCCTACGCCTGGCCGAAGAACTCATTTCGCGCCGCACTCTGACCCCGCAGGACGCGGGCTGCCAGGCGCTGATCACGCAGCGATTGGAAAAGCTGGGATTTGTGTGTGAAACCCTGGTCAGCGGGCCCCCCGAAGCCCGAGTGACCAATTTATGGGCAAATTACAAGGGTTTTAGTGCTCTAGCCAGGGTAGAACCTGCCGGTAATGCTACTGATGAAATAGCACCTCAAAACGCCTTCAAAACCTTGGTGTTCGCTGGCCATACCGATGTGGTGCCCACCGGCGCGCTCGCCCAGTGGCACAGCGACCCGTTTACGCCCAGCCACCGCGACGGCAAGTTGTATGGCCGCGGCGCAAGCGACATGAAAACCTCGCTGGCGGCATTTGTGGTGGCCATTGAAACTTTCCTGGCAGCGCACCAGCAAAACGGCACGCAGCCCGCGCTGAACATTGGCCTGCTGCTGACCAGCGACGAAGAAGGCCCGGCCATCGACGGCACGGCGGTGGTCTGCCGCTGGCTGCAGGCGCGCGGGCAGGTCATTGACTATTGCATCGTCGGCGAGCCGACCAGCGTGGAGCGCACCGGCGACATGATCAAAAATGGCCGCCGCGGCAGCCTCACCGGCAAGCTCACGGTCAAAGGCGTGCAAGGCCATATCGCCTACCCGCAACTGGCACGCAACCCGGTGCACTTGCTGGCCCCGGCGCTGGCCGCGCTGGCCGCCGAGGTGTGGGACGCGGGCAATGACTTTTTCCAGCCCACCGGCTGGCAGGTGAGCAATATCCACGCCGGCACCGGCGCGGGCAATGTAATTCCGGGCGAGGTGGTGGTGGATTTCAACTTCCGCTTTTCCACCGCGTCCACTGCCGAGGGCCTGCAGCAGCGTGTGCAGGCGCTGCTGGCGGGCTGCGGCCTGGTGCCAGGCCAGGACTATGACTGCCAGTGGACGCTCGGTGCCCTGCCCTTTTTGACGCCACCAGGGCACCTGGTGGACGTGGTGCGGCGCGCCATTGCCGAAGTCACGGGCATCCGTACCGAGCTCTCCACCACGGGCGGCACCAGTGACGCGCGCTTCATGGCCACGGTATGCCCACAGGTCATTGAACTGGGCCCGCCCAACGCGAGTATTCACCAGATCAATGAACACATTGCGCTGGCCGACATTGAGCCCTTGACGGCCATTTACCGGCGTGTGCTGGAACTGCTGGATGCACCGGTGCAGCAGCCCGTGTCCGCGTGACCGCTCTGAACCGGACCATGCCGCCCACGAGCGTGCTGATGGCCATTGAAGCCGGTGCTGCGCAGCTCAGTGCTGCGGGCGTCGTTTTTGGCCACGGCACCACCAACGCCTTTGACGAAGCCGCCTGGCTGGTGCTGTGGCAGCTCAATTTGCCGCTGGACGACCTGGATTCTGTATCCGATCGGTCTCTAGCCAAGGAGGAAATTGCCGGTATTGCTACGCTTTTTGAAGCGCGCATCCGCAGCCGCAAACCTGCTGCCTACCTCACCGGTGAAGCTTGGTTGCAGGGCGTGCCGTTTTATGTCGATGAGCGCAGCATCGTGCCGCGCTCACTCATTGCCGAGGTGCTGGCGGACCGCCTGATCGACCCCTGGCTCAGCGAAAGCACCTGCCGTGTGCTCGACCTGTGCACTGGCAATGGCAGTCTGGCGGTGCTGGCGGCGCTGGCGTGGCCTCTAGTGCAGGTGGACGCCAGCGATTTAAGTGCCGACGCGCTGGCGGTAGCCGCCATCAATGTCGCCAAGCACGGCTTGAACGGGCGCATACGGCTGGTTGAGTCGGATGGCTTTGCGGCGCTGGCGGGCCAGCGCTACGACCTGATCTTGTGCAACCCACCCTACGTCAACGCCGCCAGCATGGCCCGGCTACCCGCCGAATACCGCGCCGAGCCCGCCCTGGCTTTGGCTGGCGGTGCGGACGGCATGGATTTCATTCGCCGACTGTTGGGCGATGCACCTGCTTATATGAGCGAACTAGCGGTGCTGGTGCTTGAGATTGGCAATGAACGCGCGCATTTTGAAGCCGCCTTTCCCGCGCTCGACGCTGTGTGGCTCGAAACCAGCGCAGGCGAAGACCAGGTATTGCTGCTGACGCGCCCATCACTGGCCGCGCTCAATGGCGCTGCATCAAAAGCGTAGAATGCACCAAAAATTCAGGAGTGCATCATTATGCGGACCACCATCACATTGGAAGATCGGGCTTTTTCTGCCGCGCAAACCTACGCCCAAGCCAATGCCATGCGTTTGGGCCAAGCGGTGTCCGAGCTGGTGCTGCGCGCCTTGCGCAGCCCGCCGGAAGGAGCCGCCAGTTTGGTGCAGGAGGGCGATTTTTGGGTCATAGCACCACCGGCCGAAACGCCCGTCTTGACCGCAGAACAGGTCAAGAACCTGCTGGATGCGGAATAATAAGCGCCATTGCGATGACTTACCTGCTTGATGTCAACGCCCTGGTCGCCCTGGCACTGCGCAATCACCAGCGCCACAGCGTTATGCACGCCTTCATGACGGCGCAGCAGCGGTTGGGTTGGGCCACTTGCGCTTTCACCCAGGCTGGTTTTGTGCGCGTTGCTTCGCAAAACCATACGCTAGGCGCCAACCCCAAATCGGGCATGAGCAGCGTTTTCAACCCACGCCTGGCCGCCAGCGCCCTGGCGCAAAACACCGGCAACCCGCACCACAGCTACCTTGCTATTGACTTTGACTACAGCGCCGTGCTGTCGGCCTGTACGGGCGGCATCGTCGGCCACCGGCAGATTACCGATGCCTGGCTGCTCACCTTGGCCATCCGCAAGCGCCTGCAACTGCTCAGCTTCGACACTGGCCTGCGCGGCCTGCTGGCAACCGACGCCGAGCGCAGCCAACACCTGATGATTCTCCAATGATTACCCTGAAAAACATCGTCCTTCGCCGCAGCGCCAAAGTGCTGCTGAACCAAGCCAACGCGACCTTGCAGCCCGGCGAAAAAATCGCCCTGATTGGCCGCAACGGCGCGGGCAAATCCAGCCTGTTTGGTCTGTTCAACGGCAGCCTGCACGAAGACGGCGGCGAGTTCTATAAACCGGCCGGCTGGCTGATGGCGCAAGTGGCGCAGGACATGCCCGAGACGGATGAAAGCGCCACCGAGTTTGTACTGGGAGGCGACACCCGCCTGATGCTGCTGCGCGAGGCCTTGCGCCAAGCCGAGCAAGCCCACGCCACGGGTGATGACGACGGCATGGCCATCGCCCATGCCTACAGCGACCTGGCCGACGCTGGCGACCACGACGCGGCAGCGCGTGCGCAGGCGTTGATACTCGGCCTGGGTTTCAAAATCCAGGAACTGGAGCAGCCTGTCAACAGCTTTTCCGGCGGCTGGCGCATGCGCTTGCAGCTCGCCCGCGCCCTGATGGCACCGAGCGACCTGCTGCTGCTCGACGAGCCGACCAACCACCTGGACCTGGACGCGCTGGTGTGGCTGGAGAGCTGGCTGAAAAAATACGCCGGCACGATGATCGTCATCAGCCACGACCGCGAATTTCTCGACGCGGTGACCCAAGTCACACTGCACCTGGACCAGCAGCAGATCACCCGGTACGGCGGCAACTACAGTGCGTTTGAGGTGCTGCGCGCGCAGCAAATGGAACTGCAGCAAAGTGCTTTTGCCAAGCAGCAGGACAAAATCGCCCACTTGCAGAAGTTCATTGACCGCTTCAAGGCCAAGGCCAGCAAGGCCAAGCAGGCGCAAAGCCGTGTCAAGGCGCTGGAGCGGATGGAAAAAGTCGCGCCGCTCTTGGCCGACGCCGACTTCATGTTCGAGTTCAAGGAGCCCGATCACCTGCCCAACCCGATGATGTCGATCACCGGCGGCAATTTTGGCTACCGCATTGAGGGCGGCGAGAAAATCATCGTGCGCGGCGTGAGCCGCTCGGTGCTGGCGGGGCAGCGCATCGGCATTTTGGGGGCCAATGGGCAGGGCAAATCGACCTTGGTCAAAACCATTGCGGGCGACTTGCCGCTGATTTCGGGCGAAATCACGCAGGGCAAGGGTTTGCGCATCGGCTACTTTGCGCAGCAGGAACTCGACGTGTTGCGCCCGCAGGACAACCCGCTGGAACACATGGTGCGCCTAGCGCGCACACTCGGCGCCGCCGCCAAAGAGCCCACGGGCGAGCAAGCGCTGCGCGGTTTTCTCGGCAGCTTCAATTTTTCGGGCGACATGGTCAAGCAGTCGGTGGGCAGCATGAGCGGCGGCGAAAAAGCCCGTCTGGTCCTGGCCATGATGGTCTGGCAGCGTCCCAACCTGCTGCTGCTGGACGAGCCCACCAACCACCTGGATTTGACCACCCGCGAGGCGCTGGCGGTGGCGCTGAATGAATTTGAAGGCACCCTGATGCTGGTGAGCCACGACCGCGCCCTGCTGCGGTCGGTGTGTGATGAGTTCTGGCTGGTCGGACGCGGCGGCATCGCGCCTTTCGACGGCGATCTTGACGACTACCAGCGCTACCTACTGGACGAAGCCAAACGCCTGCGGGAAGAGGCGGCGAATGCCTCGGCCTCATCGCCAGATAATTCAAATTTAATAGCAAACAAGGCAGAAAACACCAAGGCTACAGCAGCATTTGATATAAAAAATGCGGCGAAAAAACCTTTTCAGGCAGAAATGATGCCAGCGCCAGCGGGCGGCAAACGCCAAGCCAGCAGCGGCAAGATAAAACCCCTGCAACGCGAACTTCAATTGGCTGAGCAGAAAATGGCCAGCCTCAGTCTTGAAAAAAATCAGATTGAAACGCAACTGTCGACTCCCTTGCCTGCGCCTGTGCTGGCCAACGCGGGCAAACGCCTCAAAGCATTGCATGCCGAGCTGAGTCAAAGTGAAGCCCGTTGGCTGCAGCTGAGTGAAGAAATTGAGTTGGCCAGTTCCTGAACTTTCCAAGCAAAGGCCCCTGATGCGCTACCCGCTGCAGTTGATCGACGAGGTGGATATTGGCCAAGCTACCCAAAGCGCCCGCCGCATGCTCAAACGCCGTGCCCTCGTCGGCGCAGCCGCTGCGGCGGTGCCCGTGCCGGGGTTTGATTGGGCGGTGGATGCTGCCCTGCTCTCGCGTCTGATACCCGCCATCAATGCCGAATTCGGCTTGACCCCAGACCAACTCGCGCGGCTGGACCCGCAGCGGCTGGAACAAGTGCAGCATGCGGTAGCGCTGGCTGGGTCGATGCTGGTAGGCAAACTCATGACCAAAGACCTGCTGATGGCGGCAGCGCGATTGATCGGCGTGCGGTTGGCGTCAGCCCAAGCCGTCAAATGGGTACCCCTTGCCGGGCAGGCCGCGTCGGCCATGCTGGGTTATGCCGCTATCCGGTACTTTGGTGAAAAACACATCAAGGATTGCGTGCTGGTGGTTCAGAGCAGCCGCAGCGGCAAACTGGGCCGTGTTTATTCCGGGTAGGCCGGTTTGCCGAAAGGCCATCTGCGCAGTACGCCATAAAAAAAGTCGTTGAACTTACGTCCAGCGACTTTTAAATTGGCAAGCTGGCAAAGCCAGCACCGCATCAGAAAGCGTGCGTTACGCCCAGATCGAAACCACTGGATTTGCCGCCAGCAGTCGTAACACCCAAACCTCCGCCCACGTTGAAACGAGTGCTGGCACCTTTGTTGTCGGCCAGAGCGTAGGTGGCATACAAGCTGGTGCGCTTGGACAGGTTGTGGATGTAGCCGATGGAAAACTGGCTGCCGTCGTTGTTGGCAGTGGTTTTCTGGTTGGCTTTGACGTACACAGCGCGGAACAGGCCATCACCGAAAGGTGCCGTAGCTGACAGGATGATCGAGTCGGTCTTGCCGTCGCCACCATCAGTGGGGTGGTTATCAACCTTGTTGGAGTTGAACGCCAAAAAGACCTTTACGACACTGAAATCATACGAGCCGCCCACCGTGTACTCACTGTAATCATTGACGATGGCAGCGGTGTTGGTGAAGTCGTATGTGGTGCCGGCGACTTTGATGTCAAACGGACCGTTGGTGTAACCCACACGGAAAGTGAACAAGTTGCCATTGTCTTTGGTGGCACCAGCCGTGTCAGGGTTTTCACCAAAACCATAACCCACCGTGCCGTTGAAGCCACCCAAATTGGACGGCAGGAAATACTCGATCATGTTGGAGGCGCGAACAGTCGGGCCGGATGTAGCGAGGTTGGTGGTGGTGGCACCATTCAAAGTACGTGCGTTCGCGTAAACAATTTGGCGGATGCCGCCAACACCGTTGGCGTCAAATGGATCAAACGATTCTTGTGCCAGCAAGCCGGCTACCGAACTGCGGCCGACGCGGAATTCACCGAAATTGCCCGACAGCATAACGTTGGCGCGGCGATTGAATGCTAACGCACCCGAGCCACCGCCAATGCCTGCAACGGCTTGTGTACCGGCCGCTTGGTTGTTGGTGAAAATTCCGGTGCTGGCGCTGGCACCGCTATCGAGAGAAACGCCAGCTTCCAGCCAGAAGCCAGCCTTCAAGCCACTACCCAAGTCTTCGGTACCGCGAAAACCGATACGGCTGGTGCGGTTGCTGCCCGAAACCAAACCGGTACGGGTTACGTTGCCAGCAATGCCGAGCACAGTAGTATCAGATTCCACACGGGTGTAGCTCAAATCGGCCACGCCAAACAAAGTCACAGAAGATTGCGCCGAAACAGAGCCAGCTGCAGCCAATACGGCCAATGCGATGAGGGTTTTATTCATGGGAAGTTTCCTGTAAGTTGATTCCAAGCTCAACTTTAGCCAAAAAATTTGAAGCTGACTTATATAAATTAGCTGCCGCGCAGTTTTAATGCGTCATACACAGTTAACGTATCCAAAATGCAACAGTTCGGTTTAAAAGTAAGCGGCAGAGCAAAGGTGCGGAATGGGCATGCGCTTAGCCTGTCGCTCATGCCAAAAAAAAGGACTGGCTATAGCAGCCAGTCCTTGGATTTCTGGTGGGACGTGCGGGGGTCGAACCCACGACAAACGGATTAAAAGTCCGCTGCTCTACCAACTGAGCTAACGTCCCGAAACTTGAAAAGTTTTGCTACTTTGGTAGTGCAGCAAAGCCAAAAATTATAACGTGATTTTTACGCGCTGATAGCTACCCATGTGATTTTGCCGTTCAGCAAGCCACCCATTCAGCCTCGTCTTGGCAATGCCAACTCAGAGAGTACCCACCCCGCTGCGCAGTGGCCAAAGGTGGCGGTGACGCTGACCACGGAGCCGTAACCACTGCAGTTCAAGCTGTTGTCAGCCACTGGGCACTCACCAGCAACATCGGGCGCAGCCACTTGCGGCCTTTGCACAGCTTCTTTGCTGTAGACGCAGGTCAGGCCCATTTTTTTTGCGCGCAAGGCGCCGTGATGTTTGCGCAAGCGGTAGCGCAGTTGCGCAAGCAAAGGGTCGTGTGTGGTATTTGACAAATCGTCAATATCGACTTTGTGCGCAAGCTGTTTGCCGCCAGCTGCACCCACGCATACGAAGAGCAAAGGGTTGTTGAGTGCCCAGGCTGCCATTGCAGTTTTCGCCTGCAGTTGGTCGCAAGCATCAATGACTGCGTCAACCCCTGCCGGCAAGATGCATGGCCAGTTCGCTGGCGTGACAAATTCATCAATCTGGTTTACCACGCACTCAGGGTGAATACTCGCAATCCGGTCGCGCATGGCGACGACTTTGGCCTGCCCGAGGGTGGATTCGACCGCATGCACTTGGCGGTTGATGTTGGACTCTGCCACATGGTCCATATCAATCAATGTCAGGCATGCCACCCCGCTGCGTGCCAGGGCTTCAGCCGCCCAGGAGCCAACCCCGCCGATTCCCACCACCGCCACATGGCTCGTACGGATGTGCTGGGCACCCGCTGTTCCGAACAAGCGCGTCAAACCCGAAAAGCGCCGCTGACTCTGTAAATCCATTGACGCAGACCGCTACACGCCAACGCGTGCGGATTGGTATTTCAATGCCGCAAAGCCACCTGCCACGATGGCACCAACAGCCGTAAAACTGGTCAGACTGAGGGTGGACAGGCCGCTCAAACCTTGGCCCACGGTGCAACCCAGAGCCGTCACCCCGCCTACACCCATCAGAAGCGCGCCCGTCAAATGAAAGCCCAGGTCTTCTACTCCAGCAAAACCCTCCCAGCGGAAAGTGCCGCTGGCGACCGCACAGATACAAGAACCCGCGACCACCCCCGCGACAGCGACAATACCGACCGTCAGGACCCGGCTTGTGTCACTGAAAAAAAGCACCCAGTCCAGCGAGTAGGCCAGTGGCGCAGTAAAACTCAGTGCCTCTGAGCGGCCGCTGTTGGTTGCCACAAAGGCCTCTTGCAAAGTGCCGGGGTGTTCAGCGACATAACCCAGGCTGGCACTGGTCCACCACATGGCAGTGACAATGGCCCCCAAACCCACACCAGCAAGCAGATTGTCAAAACGGCGAAAGTTACTTGGCTTGATGGCCCAAATAACCAGGCAAGTACCCAGCAACAAGCCGGCGATCAGCGTGAGCGATTGCGCCTGAAAACCCAAGGCGGTGCTGAGTAACTCTGGGATTCGTGTGCCTGCAGGCCATTCAGTGGCTACCCGATCAACGGTGTTCAGCCGCAACACCGCAGTGAGCCCGCGAAGCGTCGCAAAAGCCGACAGCGCCATCACCAGGAACACCACCAATGACTTGAGGTTGCCGCCGCCCAATCGCACCAGCGTCTTGTTGCCGCAGCCCGAGGCGAACACCATGCCGATACCAAATAAAAAGCCGCCCAAAGCAGCCGACAACCAAGTCCATCGGGTTGAAGCATACAAAGTCTTGGTAGGGTCCAACTGGCCGGTACCTGCAAGCCATGCAAATCCCAGCATGGCCACACCAGCAGCCAGCGCCCATTGGCGCATACGTGTCCAATCACCCATCAGCACCACATCACTGAGTGCGCCCATAGTACAAAAGTGGGTGCGCTGAGCAATCGCGCCAAAACACACCGACAAGAAAAATGCCAGCCCCAATACCTGCGTGGTCAAGGCATTGAGGCTGGACAAGTCGGTACTGGGCATCAACGCAGGCGGGTAAGGCGGTCTTTCGCAGCTTGCGCCGCTTCCGATTGCGGATACAAACGCAGCAGATCTTCCAGGGTTTTGCGCGCTGATTTAGGGTCTTTCAACTCGACCTGGCAGTTGGCAATCGACAGCATAGCCTCTGGCACACGCGTGTGGCCCGGAGCCAGGCTTAGCAGGGCGCGAAAGTTAATCACGGCTTCTTTGTAGTTGCGCGTGGCGTACTGGGCATTGCCAAGCCAGAACAAGGCGGACGGGTTGTAGCCGCTTTGGGGGTAACGCTTGACGAAAGCCACCAACTCCGTTTGGGCAGTGTCGAACTCCCCCTTGCGGAAGATGGCCAACGCCGAGTCAAAGTCCCGCGACTCTGCGGGGTCAGCCGTAAACTCGCGTCCATCTACGGTAACTTTGACAGGTTCAAATTTACGCAAACGCTCGTCAACGCCCAGTGACAAATCTTTCTGACGACGTTGAATTTCGGCCACTTCACGGGTCAATTGCTCGCTTTGGCCGCGCTGCTTTGCCAAATCGCTGCGCAGCAGCTCAATTTGGCCCTGCAGCTCTAGCAGACTGCGCCGCAGTTGGGCATTTTCTTCTGCCAATTTGCGTGCTTCCTCAACCTGCCGCTGGTTGCCACTTTCACTTGTGGATCGAACATTCTCTATACGCTGGCGCAGATCCAAAATAGCTCTTCGGGCTTCTTCATCGTCAAACAGCCCAGCATGAGCTGTTTGACCTCCAATCACCCCGCACAAGACAAGCCCATGCCAAAGTTTGGCTAAGCGTAGCTTCAAGCCGTTACTCCAAAGCAATTAGCGGTAAACAACTTCGGCCCTGCGGTTCTGGCTGAATGCTTCTTCGTCGTTTCCCGGATTCGCAGGCTTTTCTTTGCCAAAGCTGACTGCGTCCATTTGACTCTCTGCGACGCCCAGCAAAGCCAGGGCTTGACGCAAGGCATCCGAGCGTTTTTGACCCAGCGCAAGGTTGTATTCACGGCCGCCTCTTTCGTCGGTATGGCCTTCAATCATTGCTTTGCGGCTCTTATCAGCCTTAAGGTAGCGGGCCTGTGCATCGATTGCGGCTTGGTACTCGGGTTTAATCAAATAGCTGTCGTAGTCAAAATACACAAGCCGGGAGGCATTCGAAGTGGCGCTGGTACCCGGCGCACCGCGCGCGGATGTGCCTACATCAATCGGTACCACCGCAATTTGACCGGTTCTTGAATCGGAGCCTGAGCCTGTGCTACTTGTCGTCGCTACAGACTGGGGTTTTTTGTCTTCTACCGGGACTTCATCAAGCCTGACACTGGATGCGCAAGCGCCAAGAAGTGATGTCAGACACAGAGTTAACAGCAGCTTTTTCATAGGTTCCTTTGCGTAAGGTTCATTGGAATGGGCCCCAATCGGGCTCCCTGATTTCACCAACCGGTCCAGCCAGCGGCGTTTTTACTTTGCCGTCCAGCGTTGTGTTCATCAAGACATGACGACCTTGCCGAACTGTCGCATAAACAATCAAACGGCTGTTGGGCGCGAAGCTGGGCTTTTCATCGTTCATCGTATCAGTCAAAGGGGTGACCAAAGCGGTTCCGAGTTCCATCAGGGTAAGTTTGAAAGCGCCATTTTGGCGGGCAATATAGGTCAACCAGCGTCCATCCGGGCTGATGGAAGGCGAAATGTTGTAACTCCCCGTAAATGTAATTCGTTCGACATTGCCAGCAGCCTCCCCCGCACTGGGCATGCGGTAGATTTGCGGGCTGCCGCCGCGGTCGCTCACAAAATAAATGGTGCTGCCGTCAGGAGAGAAAACCGGCTCCGTGTCGATGCCGCCTTGTTGTGTCAACCGCCTTGGCTCACCCCCGCCTGCTGCGTCAACAAGGTAAATCTGCGCACCGCCATCACGGCTGAGTGTCAACGCCAGGCGTTTGCCATCCGGAGACCACGCCGGCGCGCTGTTGGAGCCCCTGAAGTTGGCAACCAAGCGCCTTTTGCCAGTGGCCAGCTCATGTACATAGACCACGGGCTTCCTAGACTCAAATGAAACATACGCCAACTGCGTACCGCTGGGTGACCAAGAGGGCGAAATAATCGGCTCGACACTTGCCAGTGCCGACTGAGCACCCTCACCATCGGCGTGTGCGACCCAAAGGTTATAGCGGGAACCCGATTGAGTAACATAAGCCAGGCGGGTCGAAAAAACGCCTTTGTCAGACGTCAGCTTTTCATAAATCACATCAGCGATGCGGTGTGCTGCCAAACGCAAATCAGCCACTTGGACTGCATAACTCTCCGAGCCCAAGTCAGTAGCCCGAACCGAGTCCCACAAGCGAAAACGCACCTCAAGTCGGCCGTCTGCCATGGGGCTGACATTGCCCACAACCAACGCATCGGCACCTACCTGGCGCCACTGAGCAAGGTCGGGCGTCGCGCCGATGGCTGACAGAGGGCTGGATGTTTCTATTATTTTGAAACGGCCACTGCGCAGTAAATCTGCGCGAACAATAGCCCCCATTTTTTGCGGCGACAACGCGTCCCCGGCAAAGTCCGGCACAGAGATCGGGATTTGAGTCAAGCCTACCCCGGTAACCTCGACCCTGAATTGGGCACCCACGGGCCAGGCTGGCAGACCCAGTGCAGCCAAAAATACTCTTCGTGAAAACCGCATAAAGGGCTCCTGTTGTTTCACTGTCGCTGCAAATGGGTCATGACCACAGCCGCGTTCTGCGCCAATTGCTCAAGCCCTGTTGCTGCACGCACCACACCAAGCTGCATTCGCTGCAGTACGCGTTGGCGGTTGGCGGGTTCAGCAAGCCTGCTTTGTTCGGGATGCCACAAATGGAAAACTTCGGTAGATAAAAAGCCGTTAATCCTTCGGCATGCGTGATTGTGCAGGCGAAGCACCAGATCCGCATCCTCATGACCCCACCCGGAAAAAGTTTCGTCAAAACCGTTGACGGCACGAAAGTCGGCGGCCCAGAGTGCGAAGTTGCAACTGCGTATGCCCTTCCATTGAAACCCCCGGTGGGCCGTCCTTGGCAAAGGCCATTTGACAAGCCGGTGCAGCAATTTGTTGCAGTCACCCGCCAGACGCCAGCGCAACCATTGCAAGGCATCGGCCGAACGCGGCTCGGCTTGCCTGTCCAGCACGGCTTGCGTAAGGGTCCGACTCAGCAACACCCGGCTGCCATTGACAAAGCAACCCGGCCGCGCAAGGCGCTCGTGCTGCTTCAAAAACTGACAATTGGGTACGCAATCACCATCCATAAAAATGAAGTAATCGGCCGTGCTGTGGGCTGCTGCCAGGTTGCGCGCGCGGGCCGCAGTAAAGCCTTGGTCAGGGTGCCATGCGTGGGTGACTGGACAGTTAAAAATCGGTAGTTGCGAGCGCAGCAATTCCAGAGTCTGCGGCCTGGAGCCGTCATCAGCAATCCAGACCTCGTGCTCGGGTCCGCATTGCGGCGCCAAGCCTTCCAGCACTGCCAGCAAAGCATCTGGCCGGTTGTATGTGAGCACCACAATGGCTGTTTTGATTTTGGGCTTCACTTGTCACCCAGCCACAGCTTCAAGTACCGGTAATAGGTGCCCTCTGCATTCGAGATGGCAAGCACCAGGCCCATGCGCCCGTCCCGGAAGCCGCCGCGCAGCACATAAGTACGAAAAAACGCCCACAAGCCGTGGGCAATGGCCTGGCCCAGGGTTGCTGAACGGCCACGCTGCCGCAAGGCCAGCGCCCCTGCAGTGGAGTAGCGGTTGACTTTGTCCAGCACCGACTCCAGATTGACAAAACTCTCATGTAAAAGATCGTTCTGCAAATAGCCAGCTTGGCCTTGAAAAATCAACTTCTCGTGGACCACGTCGTCAGAAAAACGGGCTTGATTGCGCCTAAACAATCGCGCCACATGGTCTGGGTACCAGCCGCCATGGTGCATGAACTGTCCGCAGTAGCTGGACTTGCGCGGTACAAACCAAACCTGCTGCTGCGGAGCACTTTCAAGCAGCGCCCGCAATTCGCCGCGCAATTGGGGCGTAACCCGCTCGTCAGCGTCAATGGACAACACCCAATCCCCTTGCGCCAGTGCCAGGGCGCGGTTTTTTTGGGGTCCGAATCCAGGCCACTCGGCGCTGACCACTACCTTGGCCCCTGCAATGCGCGCCAGTTCCGCCGTGTTGTCACTGCTGCCAGCGTCGAGCACAATGCGCTCGTCTGCAAAGTCCACACTGGCTAGGCAGGCAGCGATGTTGTGCGCTTCATTGCGGGTGATCACAATGACGCTGAGGCTGGGCATTGAGTGTCTGGAAGTAGGTCTGAAATAGCGAAAATGCAAGGCAAGTTGCCATGCTACCATCCGCCGAATTCAGCGATTTGGCTCAGCACATAACAACTATTTCCATGCAGCTTGATGGCATTTTGATTCTCAATCCCCGTGATTTCACAGAACGCCGGGCCTCGATTGAGCGGCAACTCAAATCCCTGGGCCTGGCTTACGAATTTATTCATGAATTCGATATCGCTGACATCACCCCCGCATTGGAGCAGCGCTATTTCTACCTTTCTGCGATGCGCCAGGGTCAGAAATCCTGCGCACTCAAACACCGCCATGCCCATGCCCTGATCGCCCAGCGCGGCTGGCGCTGCGGTTTGATTCTCGAGGACGATGTGGTGCTGGCCCCCGATTTCCTGGATGGCTTGCAAGCGGCACTGCGAGAGGGTGCCGCATTGCCAGAACCCAAAGTCATCTTCATCGGCAGTGGCGGCAATTTCTACACGCCGCGCAGCCAGCGCCTGCCAGGCAAGCGCTTGTATGCGGCGAGCAAAGGGCGTTTTGGTGACTCTTATTTGATCGGACACGAAACCGCGCGCCTGCGACTGGACTGGATCGATGCGAATGGCATAGGCCAGCCCACCGACAACTTGTTTGACCGGATCGACCCCCTGCTGGGCATTTCAATGCTTTGGCTGGAAGACCCGGTAGTTGAACAGGGCAGTAAGAATGGCTTGTTTGCTTCCGAACTTGAAACCGCGCCGCCGCGGCCTGTTCAGCGCCTGAAATTTGCCTTGGAAAAACTGCGCCGCAAGTACCTCTACCAGATGTGGCCCTGGGCATGAGCGCAGACGCTGCGCTGATCGAGCGCTCGCTGGCCTTGCGCGTAGCCCGTATCGGTGCCATCGCCGCCTGTATTGGGCTGATGTACTCGCCGCCAGTCTCAAACCTGGCGATGCTGGTGACGTTCCTGGCGTGCTTGTGTCTGCCGGATTTGCGCCTTCGCCTGCGACAGGCCCTGCAGCATCCTGCGGGCGCGCTTGCCATGGTTTTTTGGGCGCTGGTGCTGCTGTGGTGCCTGGTCGGGGAGCCCAGGCCATGGCCGCACCGCCTGGGTGATTTTTGGTCGTGGCGCAAGCTGCCCTGGTTTTTCATCATGCTCATGCTGTTTGATGACAACGCCTGGAAAGACAAGTTGTCGGTCTGGTTTGTTCGGGGGGCCCTGCCGGGCTTGCTGCTGAGCAGTGTGGCTGTACTGAATTGGTTTGATTTGCCCATTGAAGCCGACAAGCTGCTGCGCAATACGGGCACCCAGGGCGTGTCTTTTGCCGTGGCGGCAGCCATTTGTTTCTGGTGGCTGCTCAGGCCTGAGCAGAGCGCCCAGCGGCGCGGCCTCTGGGCGCTGGGCTTATTGGCGTTTGCCATCAATGTGTTCAGCATCAGCGTGGCACGCAGTGCGTACCTCGGCATCGTCACTTCACTGCTGGTGGTTGGCGCATTCCAGCTCTCGCGCAGACACTGGCTGGCCTTGGCGCTGGGTGTTGCCCTGCTGGTACCCGCCGTATTTCTGACTTCGGAACGCATGCAGGCACGGGTCATGAAGGGCGTTGGCGAATGGCAGGCTGCCGAGGTGGCAGCGCAAGAAAGCTCGCTCGGCTGGCGCTATATTTTTTACAAACATTCGATTGCCGTGATTCAAAACCACGGCTTGCTGGGCACCGGCACCGGCGGCTTCCGCGGTGCCTACATTGAGCAGGTCAAGACCCTGAATTACCCGCCCGGTGATTGGCGGGCCCGGCCTACCGACGACCCGCACAACCAGTTCATGTTTGTCTGGATTGACTTCGGCTTGCTAGGCTTGCTGTTGTTAATCGCCTGGGTTGGTGTGGTGGCATTTCAGCGCCGCAGTGCTCCGCCGTACCGCGCCCTGGCCGCCGCGCTGGCCATTACCTGGAGTGCTGCCAGCATTTTCAACAGCCACTTCCGGACCTTTGCCGAAGGGCATTTGTTCGCCACGATCGCCGGGGCCATGGTGGCCGCTCGTGCCCGGCGCGCAGACCCGCCTGCGCCATTGCCGAATGAACCCGCAGCCCACGCCTGAGCCAAGCCCTGCTGTTGCACCCGCAGTAGCAGTCACGGACCCGCCCGCCATGCCTGCGCTTGGTCTGGTGCGCCGCCTGCGCGCACTCAAGCCGTATTTTTCCGGCATGGCGGGCTCGATCTGGCTGGCGCTGGCAGCCACCGTGGTGGGGGCACTGACCGAGCCCCTGCTGCCGGCGTTGACCCAGCCTTTGCTTGACGAAGGTTTTCAGGCCGCTTCGGTGCCGCTGTGGCTGGTACCGGCCTGCCTGATCGGCCTGTTTGCTTTGCGCGGCGTGACGGCGTTTGTAGCCCAGGTGGCACTCGCCCGCGCGGGCAACCAAGCTGTGCTGAACCTGCGCAGGCGGCTGTTTGGCAAGCTGCTCAGCGCCGACTTGGCGCTGTTTGGCTCCCACTCGGCCAGCGCGCTGTCGAACACCGTGGTGTTTGAGGTGCAAACGGGCGCTCAAATGCTGGTCAACGCCTTGCTCGGTCTGGTGCGCGACACCTTGACGCTGGTCGCCTTGACGGCTTATTTAATCTACCTCAACTGGCAACTCACGCTGGTGATTCTGGCAATTTTCCCGCTGGTGATTCTGGTCATGAAGGCTTACACCCGGCGCTTTCACAAGCTGACGGTGGCCAGCCAGAACGCCACCGATGAACTGGCTTATGCAGTGGAAGAAAACGTGCTGACCCACCGCATGGTGCGGCTGCATGGCGCGCAGGCGCAGCAGGCTTCGCGCTTTGAGGCACTGAGCCTGCGCCTGCGCAGCCTGACGATCAAATCGGTGGTGGCCAGTGCGGCGGTGACGCCAATTACGCAAATGCTCGCTGCCGTCGCGCTGTCCATCGTCATCACGATTGCGCTGTGGCAAAGCGGCTCGCAACAACTCACGATTGGCGCTTTCGCCGCTTTTGTGATGGCCATGTTGATGCTGATTGCGCCCATCAAGCATTTGTCAGAGACAGCCGGGCCCGTGACGCGGGGGCTGGCCGCGATTGAGCGTGCCACGGCCGTCATTGAGGGGGCGGCGCTGGAACAAAGCGGCGCGTTCAGCAAACCGCGTGCCTCGGGCGACATTGAGTTTCAGGACGTCAGCGTGACCTACGCGGGCAGCGCCAGCCCGAGCCTGGACCGGGTTTCCCTGCGCATCCCGGCGGGCAGCACCGTGGCGCTCGTCGGCCCTTCGGGCTCGGGCAAAACCACGCTGGCCAATTTGCTGCTGCGCTTTATCGACCCTGACCCCGTCGCTGGCCAGGTGCTGCTGGACGGCCATGCGCTGCGCGAATGGGAAACGGCAAGTCTGCGTGCCCAGTTTGCGCTGGTCAGCCAGGATGTGGTGATGTTCAACGACACCATCGCCGCCAATGTCGCGCTCGGCCAGCAACCTGATCTGCCGCGGGTGCACTCCGCGCTGGCCGCCGCGCAATTGCAGGCGCATGTGGCGCAACTGCCGCAGGGCGTGCTCACCGTGCTCGGCCACAACGCGGTGCAACTCTCGGGTGGCCAGCGCCAGCGCCTGGCGATTGCCCGCGCGGTCTACCGCAACGCGCCCCTGCTGATTCTGGACGAAGCCACCTCCGCTTTGGACGCCGAGTCCGAGCAAGCCGTCAAAACCGCCTTGCAGCAGCTCATGCAGGGCCGCACCACGCTGATCATCGCGCACCGCTTGAGCACCATCGAGCATGCCGACCAAATCGTGGTGCTCGATGCCGGCCGCGTAGTTGAGTCCGGCAGCCATGCTGAACTCATTCGGCAAGAGGGCCATTACGCGCGGCTGCACAAAATGGCCGAAGGCAGCGGCTTTGTGCCCACGGCCTGATTCGTACCCGCTGCACCGCCGCACCGGCTGCAGGTGCCGCAAAGTGCCTTGAAGTGCCTGCAAACCCGATTTTTATAATCAAAATGACCTGTTGCCAGCGTATATATTGCCGGTAGCGCTATTGTTTTTGATTACATCAGCACAATGTCGTACTGCTCCTGGCTCATCGAGCCCTCGCTTTGCAGCGAAATCGGTTTGCCTATGAAATCCGACAGGCCCGCTAGGTGCTGGCTTTCTTCGTCGAGCAGCAGATCCACCACCGCAGGCGCGGCCACCACGCGAAACTCCCGCGGGTTGAACTGCCGGGCCTCACGCAAAATCTCGCGCAGGATTTCATACGCCACCGTCCGTGCGGTTTGCAGCATGCCCCGGCCCTGACACACCTCGCAGGGTTGGCACAGCAGATGCGCCAGCGAATCGCGCGTGCGCTTGCGCGTCATCTCGACCAGACCGAGCTGGGAGAAGGTACCCACTGCCGTTTTCACGCGGTCACGCCCCAGCTGCTTGCGCAGCTCGCCGAGTACCGCCTCGCGGTGCTCAAGCCGGGTCATGTCAATAAAGTCGGCAATGATGATGCCGCCCAGGTTGCGCAAGCGCAGTTGCCGCGCAATCGCCTGCGCCGCCTCGAGATTGGTTTTGAACACCGTGTCGTCAAAGTTGCGCAGGCCCACGAAACCGCCGGTGTTGACGTCGATCGTCGTCAGCGCTTCGGTCTGGTCAATCACCAGGTAACCACCCGATTTGAGATCAACCCGGCGGCTGAGCGCACGGGCAATTTCCTGGTCAACGCCATACAAATCAAACACCGGTCGCTCGCCCTTGTAATGCTGGAGCTTGGCAATGGCGGCAGGCATGAATTCCATACCAAAGCCGTGCAGCGCTTCAAACTGCTCGCGTGAATCCAGTCGGATGCTTTGGGTCTGCGCCCCGGACAAATCGCGCAGCACCCGCTGCAGCAGCGTCAAATCCTGGTGCAGCAGCGACGTCACGGGCAGGCGCTGTGACGCCGCTTTGATGCGCGTCCAAATTTTGCGCAGGTAGCTGATGTCTTCCATCAACTCGGCGTCCAACGCTTCCTCGGCATTGGTGCGCAAGATGAAGCCACCGCCGCACAAGGCACCGTCCACCGGCGCAGCGGCCAGGGCCTGCAGCCTTTGGCGCAAACTCTCGCGCTGCCCCTGCGGGATTTTTTGCGAAATGCCGATGTGCTCGTCCTGCGGCAAAAACACCAAAAAACGCCCCGCAATGCTGATTTGCGAAGACAGGCGCGCGCCCTTGGAGCCCAGTGCGTCCTTGACCACTTGCACCAACAGGCTCTGGCCCTCAAAGACCTGTTTCTCGATGGGAATCTGCCCTTGTGCAGGGCGCGGCGTGGCCGCGGTGTCGGGGTCGGCCGTTCGGTGCGCCATGCTGCTGAGCAAATCGGCCACATGCAAAAACGCCGCCCGTTCCTGGCCAATGTCGATGAAGGCCGACTGCATGCCCGGCAGCACCCGCACCACCTTACCGAGGTACACATTGCCCACCCGGCCGCGTTCCAGTGTGCGCTCCATGTGCAGCTCCTGCACCACGCCGTTTTCCACCACGGCCACGCGGGTTTCTTGGGGTGACCAGTTGATCAGGATGTCTTGCTGCATGGTGGCTTGCAGTGTACGGACTCTTGGGCAGGTACAACACACCAAGAAATCAAGGCAACTGCAATCAACCGCGCATTGCAGCGGGGACACTCCATTGCAATGCCTAGCGCTGGCTAGGGCGTTGCCGCCCACCCACCTCCCAGGGTTCGGTACACATTGACCAAACCTACCGCCACCGCTTGCTGTGCTTGCAGCAATTGGTCCTGACTCGCCAGCGCCTGGCGCTGGGCATCGAGCAGGACCAGAAAGTCGCTCACACCAGCGTCAAAGCGCAATTGCGAGAGCTTGGCCGCGTCTTGCGCACTTTGCAATGCGGCCGTCTGGCGCTCAGCCCGCTGGGCCGCGTAGTTGAAGTCGCTGAACGCGCCTTCGGTTTCTTCCAGCGCCACCGCCACGGTTTTTTCATACTGGGCCAAGCTTTGCGCCACGCGGGCCTCGCTGGAGGCAATCCGCGCGCGCAGGCTGCCAAAGTCAAACGGTGTCCAGCGCACGCCCACGCCCAGGGAATACAGCAGCGATTCGCTCTTGGCCAGAGTGCCAATCGTCGCGGCGTTCAAACCGAGCAAGCCGCTGAGCGACAGGCGTGGGTACAGGTCCGACACCGCGATGCCCACGTCGGCCGTGGCAGCGGCCAGCTGGCGCTCGGCCACGGCCAGGTCGGGCCGCCGCGCCAGCCACTGGCCCGGTGTGCCGACGGGCAGCGCGGCCAAATCGGTGGCTGGCAAGCCTGGCATGGGCGCAGGCAGCGCCAGCCGGTCAAACAAGACACGCGGCGATTGCGCACTCAGCGTAGCCAGGCGCAAGATGTTCAGCTCTGTCGCCAGGCGCAGCGCAGGCAGACTGGCCTCGGTACTGGCAACCAGGTTTTCGGCGCGTGCGGTGTCCAGCCGTGTGCCGCGCCCAGCGTCCAGCCGCACTTGCGTCAGGCGCAAGGTGTCGCGTAAATTCACCAGGGTCTGCCGGGCGGCCTCCAAACGCTGCTGGTTGCCGCGGAGTTCCAGGTAGTTGCGCGCCACTTCGGCGGCGACTGAAACCTGCGCAGCGTAAATACCCGCCTCATTCGCGGCAACCGTGGCCGCTGCCGATTCACTGGCCCGGCGGTTGCGGCCAAACAAATCGAGCTCCCAGTTCGCCACAAAACCTGCGTCGTAGTAGCTGTAAGTGCGCTCGCTCCGCGATTGCGGCGGCGCGCCGAACGACGGCGTGCTGGGCCGCACCGTCCGGGTGGCGTTGGACTCCAGCGCGACGCCGGGCAGCGCAGCGGCATCGACGCCGGTGCGGTTGGCACGCGCCTCCTGCAAACGCGCCTGCGCGATACGGATGTCGGTATTGGCCGCGAGGGCTTGCTCGACCAGGCCATTGAGTTGCGCGTCATTGAAACCGCGCCAGAATTGAGCGACTGCTGCCGCGCTGAGTGCTGTGGGCGTGGCCGCCGCCACTGAGCGCACAAAGCTGGGCTCCAGTGCAACCGGCGGCGGCTGGTAATTGGGCCCGACGGCGGCGCAGCCCGCCAGCAGCAACGCCAGCGCAACCAGCACCGCAGTCGATTGGGCGCGCCTGCCCGCATCCAGTTCAAAGGGAGGCTTATGCATGCTGTTCTCCCAGGGCGGCTGCCTTGCGTTTTTTGCGCTGCAACAGTACATAAAACACCGGCGTCAGAAACAGGCCGAAAACGGTCACGCCAATCATGCCGCTCATCACCGCGATACCCATGGCTTGGCGCATCTCGGCCCCCGCACCGCTGGAGAGCACCAACGGCACAACACCGGCGATAAAGGCAATGGAGGTCATCAAGATCGGGCGCAGGCGCAGGCGGCAGGCTTCCACCACGGCGTCAAACGTATCGCGGCCTTGCCGCTCCAACTCGCGCGCAAACTCCACAATCAAAATCGCGTTCTTGCACGCCAGCCCGACCAGCACCACAAACGCAATTTGGGTGAAAATATTGTTGTCACCCGGCTGCCCCAGGAAGCCGCTGACCCAGACGCCAAAAATCGCACTCAAAATGCACATCGGCACGATCAGGATGATGGCCAATGGCAGTGTCAGGCTCTCGTAGGTCGCGGCCAGCACCAAAAACACCAGCAACACGCACAGCGGGAAAATATAGATCCCGGTGTTCCCCGCAATTTTTTCCTGGTAGACCAGCTCGGTCCACTCATAACCAATGCCGCGCGGCAAAGTCTCGACCAGGATTTTTTCCATCTCGGCTTGGGCCTGACCCGAGCTGAAGCCGGGCTTGGGCGCGCCATTGAAGTCGGCCGAATAAAAACCGTTGTAGCGGCCCACAGCGCCGGGGCCAAAGGTCGGCTCGACGGTCATGAGCGACGACAGCGGCACCACCTCGCCTTTGCTGTTCCTGATTTTCAAAGCCCCGATGTCTTCGGCCTTGGCGCGGTAAGCGGCGTCGGCCTGCACAATCACCTGGTAGGTTTTGCCAAAGCGGTTGAAGTCATTGACGTAGAGCGAGCCCAGGTAGGTCTGCATGGTGTCGTAGATGTCGTTCAGATTCACGCCCATCTGTTTGGCTTTGGTGCGGTCCACCTGCGCCAGCAGTTGCGGCACATTGATCTGGTAGCTGGAGAACGCCTGCGTGATACCGCTGGCCGGGTTGCCATACACCCGCCCCATGAGTTGCTGCACCACGCCGTAGAGCGCCGCCTCGCCCTGCGACGAGCGGTCTTGCAGTTGCAGTTTGAAGCCGCCCGCATTGCCCAGCCCGTTGACTGGCGGCGGCGACAGCACAAAAATAAACGCGTCCTGAATCGCGCTCAGGCGCTGATTCACCTGCGCAACAATACCGTCGGCGCTGGTTTCTGGTGTAGTGCGGTTGGCAAAATCATCCAGGCCGAAAAACACAATACCGGCATTGGGCGCAGCGGTAAAGCCGTTGATTGAGAGGCCGGGGAAAGCGACCGAATCTTTCACACCCGGCACGCTTTGCGCAATGTCCGACAGGCGGCGAATCACTGCCGTGGTGCGCTCCAGGCTGGCACCGTCAGGCAACTGGGCAATGCCAATCAAATACTGCTTGTCCTGCTGCGGCACAAAACCTGTCGGCACACGGATGAACAGCAGCACGGTGACCACCAGCAGACCGGCATAGACCAGCAGCGACAAGGACTTGCGTTTCACCACCAAGCCGGTGACGCCACTGCTGTAGCGCTCGGCATTGCGGTTGAAGAAGCGGTTGAACCAGCGGAAAAAACCGCCAAAGACTTTGTCCATGCCGCGCGTCAGCGCGTCTTTGGGTGCGTCGTGCGGGCGCAGCAAAATCGCGCTCAGCGCGGGCGACAGCGTGAGCGAATTGAAGGCCGAAATCACGGTGGAAATGGCGATCGTCACCGCGAACTGTTTGTAGAACTGGCCCGACAAGCCGCTGACAAAGGCCAGCGGAATAAACACCGCGCAGAGCACCAGGCCAATGGCAATGATCGGGCCCGAGACCTCTTGCATGGCCTTCACACTCGCGTCGTGCGGCGACAGGCCCGCTTCAATGTTGCGCTCGACGTTCTCGACCACCACGATGGCGTCGTCCACCACAATACCAATGGCCAGCACGAGGCCAAACAGTGTCAGCGTGTTGATGGAAAAGCCCAGCGCCAGCAGCACCGCGAAGGTGCCGATGATCGACACCGGCACCGCCAGCAGCGGAATGATGGAAGCGCGCCAGGTTTGCAAGAAGATGATGACCACCAGCACCACCAGCGCAATCGCCTCCAGCAGCGTGACGATGACTTTTTCAATCGAGGTCTGCACAAAGCGCGTCGGGTCATAGACGATGTCAAAGTCAACCCCGGGCGGGAAGTCTTTCTTCAACTCCTTCATCGTCTCGCGCACCTGGTTTGAGAGCGCCAGCGCGTTCGAATTCGGGGCCTGGAAAATCGCAATGGCGGCCGCTTCCTTGTTGTTCAGCAGCGAGCCCAGGGCATAGGTGTTGGGCCCCAGTTCGACGCGGCCCACGTCTTTGACGCGGATGATCGAGCCGTCCGTGCCATCGGCCTTGACGATGATGCTCTCAAACTCGGCCTCGGTCGTCAGGCGGCCCTGGGTGTTGATGGCGAGCTGAAACTCGGTGTTTTTGGGCGAAGGCGGCGCACCGACCACACCAGCGGCCACTTGCGCGTTTTGTTCGCGGATGGCGGCCACCACATCGCTCGAGGCGAGGTTGCGCGCCGCCAGCTTGCCAGGGTCAAGCCAGATGCGCATGGCGTAGTCGCCCGAGCCAAAGGTCTGCACCGAACCCATGCCAGGGATGCGCAAGAGCGCGTCGCGCACATTCAGCGCGGCGTAGTTGCGCAGGTACAGCGCGTCGTATTTGTTGTCGGGCGAAACCATGTGCACCACCATGGTCAGGTTCGGCGAGCTTTTCTCGGTGGTCACGCCAATTTGCCGCACCACCTCGGGCAGGCGCGGCAAGGCGCGCGCCACGCGGTTTTGCACCGCGGTTTCAGCCGCCTCGGGATTGGTGCCGATCTTGAAGCTCAGCGCCAGTGTCATGCCGCCGTCGGCGGTCGACTGGCTGTCCATGTAGAGCAGGCCTTCCACACCATTGAGCTGTTCTTCCAGCGGGGTGGCCACGGTTTCGGCAATCACGCGCGGGTTGGCACCGGGGAATTGCGCGCGCACTACAACTTGCGGCGGCGAAACGTCGGGGTACTCTGAAATCGGCAGCGCAAAAATCGCAATGCCGCCGACCAGCGTGATGAAGATCGACAGCACGGCCGCAAAAATTGGCCGGTCAATGAAAAAGCGGGAGAAATTCATGCGCTGCGCTCCGCCGATAGGTCTTTGCGGGCCGGATTGGTGCGGGCTGATTTGGACGCCGCAGCGGCTTTCTTGTCGGCCGGTTTGTCGCCCGAGGGCGGTGCCCCTGGAGGCGCACCCGGCGGGGCGGGTGGCGGCTCGATCGGCAGGCCCTTGGCGTCAACGGCCAATACTTCAGGCAACACTGGCGCGCCGGGGCGCACGCGCTGCAAGCCGTTGACGACCACCAGCTCACCGGCTTTGAGGCCCTGCGTCACCACGCGCATGCCGTCCATGAGCGCGCCCAGTTGCACTTCCCGAAACTCGGCCTGCGCCGGCGCGCCCTTGGCCCCGGCGGGCACGACGAACACAAACTTCTTGCTTTGGTCCGTGCCAATGGCGCGCTCCGGCGTCAGCACGGCGGGGTATGTCGCTGCGCCAGAGACTTGCAGCCGCGCCAGCAAACCGGGGGTAAACAGGTTGGCCGCGTTGTCAAACACTGCGCGCAGGCGGATGGCCCCGGTTTGCACGTTCAGGCGGTTGTCGATGAAGTCGATCTTGCCGCTGTGCGGGTAGCCCGCTTCATTGGCCAGCCCCATCGTCACTTTCAAATTGCCAGTGCCGGTTTTGCGAAAGCGCAAAAAGGTTTGTTCGCTGCCGTCAAAGTAGGCATAGACCTTTTGCGTGGCGACCACGCTCGTCAAAATGCTTTGTTCGTTCACCAGGTTGCCGGCGGTGATCAAGGCACGTGAAGCGCGGCCGGCGATCGGCGCACGCACGGCGGTGTAGTCCAGGTTGATCTTTGCCAGGCGCACATTGGCCTGGGCGGCAGCGGTATCCGTGCCTGCGGTGCTGGCACCCGCGCTGAGCTGGTCAAACTCCTGTTTGGAGATGGCCTGGCTGCCCAGCAGCGATTGGGCGCGGGCCAGCTCGGCCTTGGCCAGGTTGGCGCGCGACAGGCTGGCGGCCAGCGCAGCTTCGGCGCGGGCCAGCTCGGCCTGCAAGGGGCGTGCGTCAATGCTGAACAGCAGCTCACCCTTGCGTACCCGCGCGCCGTCGCGAAAATGCACCCGCTCCACTGTGCCGCCCACCCGAGGGCGGATATCGACCGACTCCAGCGCTTCGATGCGGCCGGTGAACTCCTCGGTGTCCGCTACCGGACGCTCCACCGCAGGCGCGACCGACACTGGCGCGGCTGGCGGCGGCCCACCGCCCTGCCCTTGGGCCTGGCCACCGCAGCCGCTGACCAAAAGGGCCAAACCGCAGGCCATGACGGCGGCGTAGAAAGGGGTTGAAGGATGGGCGGTGCGGGGCATGCGGGGCATAGAAAGCATCCAAAAAAAGTTCACTGGTGACTACCTAGGGCCGAGGCCCGCTGAGATTATGTGCGGAGCAGGCGCTGTGTGTTTGTACAACGCAGGACAGAGCGCAGCAACGACAGCCGAGATCAAAAATGACGGCGTGAGCTGCGGCAATTTCGTGCAAACAGGCGCGGGTAGCGCAGGCACTGCTTATAAATTTGATAGCACCAGCGGCAATAAATACCTTGGCTAGAGGCCAATTTGGTTCTAAAAACTCGATTTTGGCGGCTTTTTGAAGCCCTACAGGCCCCACCGCTTTCGTTAGAACCCTGTCTGCGCCTCTGACAACGGGGCCAGCAAGCGGGCCGTCTCGTGCAGCGGCAAACCCATGATGCCCGAGTAGCTGCCCGACACCTGCGTGATGAACGCCGCCGCCCGGCCCTGCACCGCGTAAGCCCCGGCCTTGCCCATAGGCTCGCCGGTGGCGACATAGGCCGCAATCTGCGCGGGGCTGAGCGGGGCAAACCGCACTTTGGAGACACTGCAAATACTTGCCGGGGGACCGCTGCCAAGGGCCCCGCCCGCCACCACCACGGCCGTCAGCACGCGGTGGGTGGTACCTGAGAGCTCGCCCAGCATGCGCGCCGCATCGTGGGCATCGGCCGGTTTGCCGTAAATCACCCGGCCCAGCGCCACCGTGGTGTCGGCGCACAAAATCGGCGCATCGGGCAGGCCGCGCGCCAGGCGGCGCTGCTGCGCGGCGTAGAGTTTGAGCAAAGTCACGCGCTTCACATACGCGAGCGGCGCTTCGCCGGGCCGCACGGCTTCCAGCGCCTCAGCCTCGGCCTGCGCTGGCCCGGTGCCGTCCGGCAGCAGCAATTCAAAGCGCACGCCAATTTGCTCCAGCAGCTGCTGGCGGCGCGGGCTTTGCGAGGCGAGGTAGATGAAGTTGGGCATGGTTTTGATGGTTCTCGCAGCTGGGTTGGC
>JBJXED010000020.1:0-4571 GCA_046155225.1 Burkholderiaceae bacterium | reverse complement strand
GCCTTGTCGGCCGCGCGCTGCTTGGCGTCTTCCTGAATCAGCAGCGTGGCAAAGGTATTGGCCAGGCTGTCGCGGTCGTTAGTGCCCTGCTGCACGACCTGTTCGACCACAGCGCGCGTTTCGGTGTTGTTCAGCAGGGCTTGCAGTTCGGCGGCATTGGTGGGGGAACTGACCGGTGCTGGCGTAGGCGTAGGCGCGGGTGTTGGAGCTGGCGTTGGAGCTGGCGTAGGCGCTGGCGTAGGCGCTGGCGTAGGCGCGGGCGTTGGAGCGGGAGTGGGCTCAGGCGTTGGCGCGGGCGTTGGAGCCGGGGTAGGCGCAGGCGTTGGAGCTGGCGTTGGAGCCGGGGTAGGCGCGGGCGTCGGAGCTGGCGTTGGAGCCGGGGTAGGCGCTGGCGTTGGAGCTGGCGTTGGAGCCGGGGTAGGTGCAGGCGTCGGAGCCGGGGTAGGTGCAGGCGTTGGCGCGGGCGTCGGAGCCGGGGTAGGTGCAGGCGTTGGCGCGGGCGTCGGAGCCGGGGTAGGTGCAGGCGTTGGCGCGGGTGTCGGAGCCGGGGTAGGTGCAGGCGTTGGCGCGGGTGTCGGAGCCGGGGTAGGTGCAGGCGTTGGCGCGGGTGTCGGAGCCGGAGTGGGCTCAGGCGTTGGCGCGGGCGTTGGGGCTGGCGTTGGGGCTGGCGTTGGGGCTGGCGTCGGTGCCGGGGTAGGCGCAGGTGTTGGCGCGGGTGTCGGAGCCGGGGTAGGTGCAGGCGTGGGGGCCGGGGTAGCCGCCTGCGCCAGCATCACATTCACGGGTGCCGTCACATTGCTGGCGTCATCGCGCGAGAACAGCTGGTAGCTGATTGTGTCGTTGCGCGGAATTTCGCTGGGGTTGGCCGCTACCGTGAGGTTGCCTTTGCCGTCGTGGGTGATGTAGCTTGGCAAACTGCCAAACACCACGTCCGCGCCGTCTTCCAGTACCGGCACGATGCGCACGGTTTGCACGGTGTCGTTGGCCAGCACATTGAAGGTTTTGCCAGCGGCATCGGCAGTGAAGTCGTCGGCTACCGCCACCAGGCGGCGGAAGTAGTTGGCCGCCTGCAGGCCTTCCAGCGCAAGCGGGCTGTCCAGCAACTGCGCGGTGCTGATGACGTCGGTAGGTGCCAGCGGGTTGCAGCCGCTGCACAAATCGGGCAGCACGCTGATGTTGCCTGCGGCCAGCACCAGCGCATCGCCTTTGCCAGTCTCTGAGGCATTGAGGTTGAGGCTGCCGCCGGCAATCCCCAGCGTCTGGCTGGCGCTGGTGGCTTGCACCACCGCCGAGTGGTCACCCACGGCTGTCAGGGTGGTCAGGCCCACGCCGCCGGTAATGATGTCGAGCGGGCCGTCGGTGGCGCGCACCCGCGCACCGCCGCCGACACGGGCCGACACGCTGACGTCATCACCGGCTTGCAGCCGGACAGTGCCGCCGGTCAGGTCAACCCCTTGTAGCAAACCGGCCTCAATCTTCAGGTTGCCGGTCAGGGCGTGAATACCCAATTTGCTGCCAGCCAACAGTTGCAGCGTACCGGACGTATCGCTGTCCGCGCTGGCAATCAGGATGTCGTTGTTGGCCGTGAGCGTGATGTTTTCCAAAGCCTGAATGGACCGCTTGACCTGCAAGGTGTCAAAGCCGCTGATGCCGACGTTGCGCCCCATGATTACGCCCTCCGCGCTGAGCTGGGTATCCAGCCCCGGGCCGCCGCGCGTGACCAGAATGTCATCGGGCGTTGACAGGCCGGCCAGGGTACTGCTGCCAAAGAGTTGCAGCTGGATGAGCGACTTCGCCCCGCTGGCCGCAATCGGCCCGCTGGCGCGAATGCCCAGACCTGCGCCGCCGCCGGAAATGCCGCCGGCGGAGCCGCCATTCGACAAGAACACCGCTCCCTGGGTGGTGATCTCCACGCTGTCGGGCAGGTTGCTGAGCGCGCCGATGCCGCCCAGGGACTGAATAACGACCGACGCGTTGTCCGCATCGGGCAGGTCAAAATCGGCACTGGTGGTGCTGATCGCGTCGATCGTGACAACCTGCGCACTGCTGATCTTGACTTGTCCCGCCGCCTGGGCGGGTGCACTCATCTGGTCCTGGTTGATCACGCTGTAGGTGGCGGCGGTGGCACTGTAGAAATCAATGTGGCCGCCCGCGTTGCTGAGGCTGACCGCGCCACCGAAAGTGTTGCCCAAATCGGTGAGGTGGATGCCGCCCACCGCGCTGATTTTTGCGCCGGACTGCGCCTGGATGGTGCCGAAATCCGCCGCTTGCGTGATGCGGCCGCCACTGCCCAGACGCAGACCGCCAGCGTTGCTGGCCGACAGGCCGCCCAGCTGGTTGACCTGGCCAATTTCAAGGTCGGTGCTGGAGAACACGGCAAACTCGCCCATGCTGCCTGTTGACTTGCCGCTGAGGACGGCAATGGTGTTGGACGCATTCGTCAAATTCACGCTGCCGGCATCCACATACAGGTGCAAGCGAGCATCGCTCGATGAGAGCGGCGCGGTTTGGCTGACGACCCCAAGGCTGCCATTGATCAAGCTCAGCTCGCCAATGTGCCCGGCATTGAGGTTGACCGGCCCACCCACCGTGATGCCCCCCGTGCTGACGGCGTTGCCCAGCACCAGGTTGCCCGCAAAAATCTGGTCAAGCTCGGTCTGGGTGAGTTGCAAGGCACTGTCTTCGCCTGCGCCACTGCCCAGCGCGATCAGCCTGCTGGCGTCATTCGCCGCAATAAAGACACGCCCGGCACCCGTGGGGTCGCTCGAAGCCCGCACTGCCTGCGCGAGTTCGATACGGTTACCCTTAAGCACTACGTCGCCATCGCCGTCGCCGACCGCGCCGCTGCCTTGCAGGCGAATGTCAAATTGGTCGGCTGACGCATTGGCAGCAACACCCGAACCGGTAATCGAAATGGGGGCTGTGCTGCCGCTGCTGACGCCAAAACCGCCGCCGCCAAACACCGCCGACACCGCGCCCGTTACCGGCGCCGATACCTTGCCAATCAGCTCCACCTGGCCTCTGGCCGAATCAATCTGGCTGTTCACATCCAGCCCGCGCACGGTAGCGCCAACTGAGGCTACGCCCACCATGGCCTCGCCTTGAAGGATGACGCCATCATCAGCACTGAGGAATGTTTTGTCGCCGATCCGTACACCCGCTACCGAGTTGAAGCCGACCAGATTGGGCGCATCCACCTTGCCTTGAATGTTGAGCAGACCACCGGCGGACAGGCCGCCGCCACTGGTGCCGTCGGCAACAAACACGCCGTACTGCACCGGTGCGCCATTGGCCGTGCCGTCTTGCGCAAAGCCCATCACGGTCAGGGATGCGCCCTCATGCGTTGCCAGTATTCGGGCGTCAGCCCCAAAGCGCACACCCGCTTGCGAGGGGCCGCCTGGCTGCGAGGCATCAGGGCGAATCACGTCGCCCGTGACCATCAGGCTGCCCGGCCCATTCAGCGTCAATGTGCTGCCCGCGCCAATGCGGACGCCGTCGCCACTGCCGTCAACCGCGCCGGTCACCACAAAATTATTGCGTGCTTGCAGTTGTGCGTTGGGCAGCACATCCACCCCGGCCAAATTATTGGCCAAGGTACTGCTGGCAAAACCTTCAACAGCCAATAGGCCCACTGTGGCGATGTCCTGCCCCAGCACCACACCGCGGCTGAGGTCTGCTGTACCCGGGCCGACCGCGCCAAAAATGCTGACGCCACCCGCGCCCGCCGTGATCGTCTCACTGCCTTCTATCAACACGCCGGTTGCCCGGCCCGAGACCGACGGCTGCATCAAGGTGCCTGCGCTGCCCGTGATGTCAACCGCGCCCGCGGTATTGAGCTTGCTGTCCTGCACCCGCACTGCCGTTGCGCCGAACCCGGTCAGCGGACCGACGCCGCCGTCGATCTTGCCCTCCAGCGTGATGCCGCCACTGCCGCCAGCCAAGGTACTGTTGCTGATCAGTACACCGCTGCTCGCGCCTGCCGTCGGGTTCACGCCGGTCACAGTGCCCAAGATTTCTATCAGGCCGGGGGCATTGATCTCACTGGCGGAAATCTCGACCGCCGAGACCACCTTGCCGCCCACTGAACCGCGCAGTGTGACTTCAGACGATGACGTCAAGGTCGATTCGGCCACCCGCACGCCGAGGTTTTGCGCCGCAGCCGAACCTGTCAAGCGCAGTGCTATGTCGGCGTTGAATTTCGAACGCAGCACATCAATGGCATTGGCGTTGGCGAGCTTGCTGGCGTCGGCACTCACCAGAATGGGGCCTGCCTGACTGCTCAAGGTGGCGTCCGAGATCGCAATCGTGCCGTCCATCGTGTTCAGGTCAATACTGCCTGGGCTGGAGAGCGTCACGCCTTTCGCACCGCCGCTGATTTGCAGATTGCCCGTTAACGTGTTGAACAGGATGCCATCCGTACCCGCCGACAACACCGTGGGCGTGACCCCGCTGGTGACCAGCACATCGTTATTGCTATTAAAGGTAAGCGCGGCACCCGCGCTGATGCTGTCTTGCACCGTGACCTTGTCAAAGAAGTTGAAGTACACCTCACCGCTGCCGGACACGGGTGC
>JBJXED010000019.1:0-9368 GCA_046155225.1 Burkholderiaceae bacterium | reverse complement strand
TGGACGTGGGCCAGTCCACCGGCGGCTTTACCGACTGCCTGCTGCAGCACGGTGCCGCTCGTGTGGTGGGACTGGACGTGGGCCACGGTCAGTTGCATCCACACCTGCGAGCCGATTCACGGGTGGTTTGCCTGGAGGGGGTCAATGCGCGGCACTTGCAGCCCGGCGATATCGAAGAGCCCAATGATTTTGAGGTTTTGGTGGCCGATGTTTCTTTTATTTCGCTCACCTTGGTGTTACCTGCATTGGTAGCCTTGCTGCATGGTGGTGCGCATGTGTTGTTGCTGGTCAAGCCGCAATTTGAATTACAGCCTGAGCAAATCGGAAAAGGCGGTATTGTCAAAGACGCAACCCACTATTCGGTGGTGGAGCTTCGCCTTCGCACTGCCTGCGCCCTGTTGGGTTTGCAGGTCAAGCACTGGTTGCCCTCGCCAATAGAAGGGGGTGACGGTAACCGCGAATTTTTTATCCACGCTTTCAAAACGCCATGAATCCGAACGCTACGCCAGCTTTGAGCTTTGAGTTTTTCCCACCTAAAACGCCTGAAGGGGGGGACAAATTGGTGGCCGTGCGGCGGCAGCTCTATGCGCTTGGGCCGCAGTTTTGCTCTGTCACTTACGGTGCTGGTGGATCCACCCAGGAAGGCACCTTGCAAACGGTTCAATCCATTTTGGCCGAGGGGCATGACGGGGCACCGCATTTCTCGTGCATCGGGGCCAGCAAGGCCAGTGTGCGTGCGCAATTGGCGCAGTTTGCGGCGGCGGGCATCAAACGCCTGGTGGCATTGAGGGGGGACTTGCCTTCGGGCTACGGCGCGTTTGGCGAATTCAAATACGCCAGCGAGTTGGTGGAATTCATCCGACATGAAACGGGGGATCAATTTCATCTTGAAGTGGGCTGCTATCCCGAAGTTCATCCCCAGGCGCGCTCTCCCGAGGCCGATTTGCAGGCGTATGTGGCCAAAGTCAGGGCGGGTGCCAATTCGGCCATCACACAATACTTTTTCAACAGCGACGCGTATTTCCGGTTTGTGGACGACGCCTCCCGTCGGGGTGCCGATATTCCCGTGGTGCCTGGCATCATGCCCATCACCAGTTCGGTGCAGTTGCTGCGGTTTTCAGATGCCTGCGGTGCCGAAGTGCCGCGCTGGATACGGCTGCGCCTGCAAGGTTTTGGCGATGACACGGCGTCGATCAAAGCTTTTGGCCTGGATGTGGTGACCGATTTGTGTGACCAATTGCTCTGCGGCGGCGCTCCCGGCCTGCATTTCTACACCATGAACCAAAGCACAGCCACCCAAACCATTTGTGAACGCCTAGGCTCAACCCTGCAAGTCAGCCGCTTCGGGCCGACCGATACGCATTGACAATCGTGCAGTGCAACAGAATAATTTGTAAAAATTAGTCTTTAGAACTCTTCTGCCAAAACTTGGCAGGACAGCAAACGCTAAAAAAAATTTGAAATGTCGTCCGGGAGGAAAAAGATGAAAGCCTTATTGACCGCCACTGTTTGCGTTGCTGGTATTGTTTTGTTGCAGGGTTCGGTTTTGGCCCAAAGCCAAGAGTGTTTTACCAAAGATGGCACCAGCTACAGCACCACACGCGGCTGCCCCAAGGGCACCACAGCCGGGCCGGTGTACTACGGCCCTGCGCAAGACAGGCCGACCAGCACCCGCTCTAGCAGCTATGAATCGCGCAGCAGCTACACCCCCTCATCGGCGCCTGAGGCTGACTACGCGAAGTTGTTGGGTGGACGCTGCCGCTCGCTTTACGACGGTATCCGCAACGCCGACCGCAATGGCCTCAGATACGAGGCAAAAAGCGAGCTTCAAATGAATTATTCGCGCGAATGCAGCGAAGAAGAGAGCGAGGCACGCCGGCAAATGAATAAAGACCGTTATGAAGGCAGAAGAGAACGCCTGAGCAGCGCCAGAGCCGAAAACTCGCTGGTTGAGAACGAGAAAAAGAGCAGTGCCGCCCATTTTGAGCGTTGCGCCGAATCCCGCCGCATTCTCAATACCAAAAAAGCCCGTACCGATCTGAATGACGGGGAAAAAGCCGAGTTGAAGCGTTTTGAAGAAAACTACATTAACCGCTGCAGCTAAGCAGCACGTTGCCGCCTTAACCGCCGCTGTCAGCGCTCCAGGACTGGCCTACGCCGCGCCCGAGTAGCCTCAGGATTTGCGGCAGCGCCGTCTGCAATTGGGTTTTGAGCGTGTGCGGCGGGTTGATGATGAAAATACCGCTGGCCGTCATGCCGCCGCGTAATTCAGCCTCTCCAGGCAATCGGACCTCCTGCATGCCGGGGTGTTGACCAATGTGTAGCGTCGCTTGCAGCCAGCTTTTGTTGGCCTGAGTCGCCAGGGTTTTGAGCCGCCGCGGCAGATCGTGCGCTTCAGGGCGCGCAATCACCGGATACCAGACCATGTAAGTCCCGGTGGCAAAGCGCTTCAGGCTGTCGGCGATGCAATCCGCCACCCGGGCGTAGTCGCTTTTGATTTCATAGCTGGGGTCAATCAACACCAGGGCGCGCTGTGACCCGGTGGAGGACTTTGGTGGTGGCAACAAGGCTTTGAGGCTTTCAAAGCCGTCCTGACGCGCCATCACCACCTGCCGCCCTGCTTCCATTTGTGCAATGTGGCCGCCCAGCGCCTTGCTGTCGGTGGGATGCAGTTCAAACAGCTTGAGCTTGTCGCGCGCCTCCTGGCGCAGCAAGGCGTGCACTACAAACGGAGAGCCGGGGTAGATTTTAAGCCCGCCGGATGGATTAAAGCGCTCGATCAGCTCCAGATAGTCGTGCAGCAACGGCGCCATGGACGCTTCCAAATCAGTAGCTATACCGGCAGTATTTACCTTGGCTAGAGCATTAAAAAGCTTATAAATGCCGTCTTTTGCCTCGCCCGAAGTGCTGGCATAGTCACCGTCCAGCCGGTACAGCCCAGCCCCGGCATGGGTGTCCACCACCGTCAGCGGCGTGTCTTTTTGCGTCAGGTACTTGAGTACGCCAACCAGTGCCATGTGCTTGAGCACGTCGGCATGGCTGCCCGCATGGAAAGCGTGTCGGTAAGAAAACATGCGGCCATGGTAACGCTGCGGCCCAAAGCGTGGCCCAAAAGGGCTTGCCGCAGCTTTGATTTTTCATATAATGGCGGGCTTCGCAGCGTTTTGATGCCGCGGCGAAGGCGTGATGCATCTGCGCCACTGGCCAAGCCAGCAACGCCGCACCATGCGCAGCACCTAAGAGATTCCCGCCAGAGGAACACCGACCGTGCAAAAGCATTGACGCATGCTGGCCGCGAAAGGCCGGTCAAACCGCCAATCACCGAACGACGGTGCTTGGCAACTCAAGTAAAACCATGAAAACTTTCAGCGCCAAACCCGCTGACGTGGTGCATGAGTGGTTTGTGATTGACGCAACCAACAAGGTTCTCGGACGGGTCGCCAGCGAAGTGGCCCTCCGATTGCGCGGCAAACACAAGGCCATTTATACGCCCCACGTCGATACCGGTGACTACATCGTCATCATCAACGCCGCGCAATTGCGCGTGACCGGTGCCAAACCACTGGACAAGATCTACTACCGTCACTCGGGCTACCCCGGCGGCATCAGTTCCACCAATTTTCGCGACATGCAAGCCAAGCACCCAGGCCGCGCCCTGGAAAAAGCCGTCAAGGGCATGTTGCCCAAGGGCCCATTGGGTTACGCCATGATCAAAAAGCTCAAGGTCTACGGCGGCGCTGAGCATCCGCACACCGCCCAGCAGCCCAAGCTGCTGGATATTCCGGCATTGTCTAGTGGGGTGGCGCAATGATTGGTGAATGGAACAATGGCACCGGCCGTCGCAAATCCAGCGTCGCCCGCGTGTTTCTGAAAAAAGGCACCGGCAAGATCACCGTGAATGGCAAAGACATTCAGTCGTTCTTTGGCCGCCAAACTTCGATCATGATTTGCAAGCAACCGCTGTTTTTGACCAACCACGTCGAAACTTTCGACATCATGGTCAATGTGCATGGCGGCGGCGAATCGGGTCAAGCAGGTGCGGTACGCCACGGCATTACCCGCGCCTTGATTGATTACGACGCAGCGCTCAAGCCAGACTTGAGCAAAGCAGGCTTCGTGACGCGTGACGCACGCGAGGTCGAGCGCAAGAAGATCGGTTTGCATGGTGCACGCCGCCGCAAACAGTTCTCCAAACGCTGATTTGCTACTGCGCGGCCATCATGCGGCGTTGCAAATCCTCGCAAGGCGCATAGCCCTGCTGCGGTTTGCGCCTTGCCTGATGACCGCTTGCTAAGCAAATCGACCCATCGCATTCTCAGCGCGATGGGTCGAATAAAAAAACCGCCTTCGGGCGGTTTTTTTATTCTCAATGCTGCGCGTTAGACTCGCTGCCTTATGCGCTTTCGCCTGCTTCGCCGCCGCCTGACCATCAGCGCCCCCCGCATGGCTGTGCGCAGTGCCTTGCCTTGGCCTATTCGCTGGGCTTTGGTCGCCACCGTGCTGGGGTTTTGTGCGGCAATTGGGGTCTGGGCTTTTGAATTGGGCAAAAGCATTGCGGGGCTTGCGCCGAACACCCAGCGCGAGTTGGCTGATTTGCGGCAAGAAGTGGGCAGTCTGCGAGCCCAGCGTGACAAAGCACAATCTTTTGTCAACACTTCTGGCAGCCTGCTCACCGCAGAAAAAGCCGCACAAGAAATGTTGGGTACACAAATCCGCCGGCTGGAAGCCGAAAACCGCGCACTGCGCGACGACCTGGGGTTTTTTGAAAAGCTGATTCCCGCCAACGCGACCGAGGGGCTGACCATCCGCGCATTGCAGGCTGAATTGCTTGGCGGCGCTCAAATCAAATGGCAGGTGCTGGTGATGCAGCCTGTGAAAAACGCGCCGGAATTCAACGGCAGCCTGGAACTCACCTTTGGCGGTATCCAGGGCGGTAAACCTTGGTCAATGACTTTGCCTGGTGGTGCCATGGCTTTGAAGCTGCGCCAGTACCACCGTTTGGAGGGCGTCATTGACCTGCCGCCCCAAGCCGTGGTAAAAAATGTTTCTGCCCGTGTACTGGAGGGCACTACAGTCCGCGCTGTGCAGACAGTCAAGCTGTAACCGCTGGTACTTTCATTCACCTGCACCTCACCCTAAGCACGCCATGTTTGCCAAAAAAAAGCAACCGCCTATCAAAAGCCTGATCGCCCAGGGCAGCCAGATTGAAGGCTTTCTGAAGTTCACCGACGGGCTGCGGGTGGATGGCGAGGTCATGGGCGACATTCGCGCCAATACCGAGCAGCCCAGCATCCTGGTGATCTCGGAAACCGCCACAGTCAATGGCCAGATTCATGCCGACCATGTCATCATCAATGGGGCCGTGAATGGTCCGGTGCATGCCAACGAACTCCTCGAATTGCAGCCCAAGGCGCGCATTCACGGTGACGTGCACTACAAAGCGCTGGAAATGCACCAGGGCGCGGTGATTGCCGGACAACTGTGCCCCATGATTTCCGAGCAGCAAAAACCCACACTCAAACTGGCGGCAAGCAGCTACTGAGGGCACGCCAAGCGGTATTGCAGTAGTATCACGAACTGATTACGGAGTTGTCCATGAATGCCTTAGCTGAAATTAGCCCCCCTGAAATGCCCAGCCCCATTGTTTTTACCGACAGTGCGGCAAGCAAAGTGGCCGACCTGATTGCCGAAGAAGGCAACCCGGATTTAAAGTTGCGCGTGTTTGTCCAAGGTGGCGGCTGCTCGGGCTTTCAATACGGCTTTACTTTTGACGAAGTGACCAACGAAGACGACACCACGATGACCAAGAACGGGGTGTCACTGCTCATCGACGCCATGAGTTACCAGTATCTGGTCGGTGCAGAAATCGACTACAAGGAAGACCTGCAAGGTGCGCAGTTCGTCATTAAAAACCCCAACGCCACGACCACCTGCGGTTGCGGTTCGTCATTCTCGGCTTGAAGCCGAGGCCAGTTTGACACCTTAGCGCGGGTAAACAGCGCCGAGTACACGGGGGCCTTGCGCCCCCGTTGCTTTTGGCAGATTGCCTGGTCGGCGCAGCATGCATTGGCGTGCCAGCCAGGCAAACGCCATGGCTTCCACCTGCTGCGGGTCTATACCCACCGACTCGGTGCTAGTAACCAGGGTGCCTGGCAGGTGCAACTGCAAGCGCTGCATCACATGGGCATTGCGCGCGCCGCCTCCGCACACCAAGAGTTGCGTGGTCGCGCCCGCATGGTGCAGCAGCGCGCTGGCGCAAACTTTCGCCGTGAATTCAGCCAGTGTGGCCTGCACATCGGCAGCGGCCACTCCTGCAAAATGTTGCAGCTTCAGCGCAAGCCAATCGGGGTTGAACAAGTCACGGCCGGTGCTCTTGGGTGGCGGCAGGGCAAGGTAGGGCTCCGCCAGCAGGGCTTGCATCAAGGGCGGTGTGACGCGGCCTGTGAGCGCCCATTTCCCAGCGCGGTCATACCGCTGGCCCGTGTGCTGCTCGCACCAGGCGTCCATCAAAACATTCCCGGGGCCGCAGTCAAAACCGAGCACCTCGCCTTCAGCGCGCAGCAGCGTCAAGTTGGCCATGCCGCCGAGATTGAGCACGGCCAGCGACTTGCCCGCCTGCGCAAAAATTGCTTGGTGAAAGGCTGGCACCAGAGGTGCGCCCTGGCCCCCAGCGGCGACGTCACGGCTGCGAAAGTCGGCCACCACGTCGATACCCGTGAGTTCAGCCAGTAGCGCCGGGTTGTTCAGTTGCAGGGTGTAGCCGACGCCATCATGCAAACCGGGTTGGTGCCGCACGGTTTGGCCGTGCACGCCGATCGCAGTAATCTGCGGGGCTGTGATGCCGCTGCGCTGTAATAACGTGAGCGCGACCTGGGCATAAAGCCGAGCCAGCGCATTGCCAGCCAGCGCGGCGTGGTGCAATTCGTTGTCGCCGGGGCGATTCAGCAGGAGCAGAGTTGCTCTTAAATCAGGAGCAATGGGGGATTGAAATTCGCTGACTAGAACGGGTTTTTGCTGTAAAAATTGCACCAAAACGCCATCCACACCGTCCAGCGAGGTGCCGGACATCAGGCCAATATAGAACTCAGGGGCTGCGGTCATCGCAGTCGCATGGGTTGCTGGCGGCTTACTGCGCGGTAGCGAGTTGCAGGCTGGCGGCGGCTTCCAGTTGCGGCCGCATTGCCAGAACCGCTTGGTTGAACAGCGGCCGTGCCGCAGGCGAAACCGGTACCGCCTCACTCTGGCGGGCAATCGCCAGGGGGTCTTGGTGCGCCCCGTTGACGCGGAACTCAAAATGCAGGTGCGGCCCGGTAGCCCAGCCGGTAGCGCCGACCAAGCCCACATGTTGGCCTTGGCTCACGCCCTGGCCCTTGCGCAGCAGGATTTTGGAGAGGTGGGCATAAACCGTGCTGTGGTTGTTGCGGTGCTTGACAAACACCACATTGCCAAACCCGTTTTGCCAGCCCGCAAACTCCACCACGCCGTCGGCCACACTGCGTACCGGGGTGCCGCTGGGCGCGGCATAGTCCACGCCCAAGTGCGCGCGCCAGGCTTGCAAGATGGGGTGAAAGCGCATTTTGAAGCCGCTGGAGATGCGGGAAAATTCCATGGGTGAGGCCAAGTAGGCGCGGCGCAGGCTGGCACCGTCCAGGGTGTAGTAGCCGCCCTTGTGGGCCGTGCCTGTGAGTGGGTGCACACCTGGCTCTTGGAACCAGAGGGCTTGCAGGGCCCGGCCGTTGTTAACAAACTCGGCGCTGAGCACTTTGCCGCTGCGTACGGGTTCACCGTCGGCTTCGAGTGTTTCATACACCACGCTGAAGCGGTCGCCCTTGCGCAGGGCACGATGAAAGTCGATGTCGCCGGAAAAAATATCGGCCAGTTGCGTGGCCACAGCATCCGGGATGGCGGCTTCATCGGTGGCGGCAAACAGCGAGGTGCGGATGGTGCCGCTGGCCAGACGTTGGTTGGCCTTGAGTGGCGCGGACTCCAGGCGTGACTGCAAGCCTTGCGGCGTGCGTTCGAGCACCCAGCGTTTGAACTGGCCGTTGTCCTCGGGACTCCAGCGGGCGGACAACTTGGCGAGGCTGTGGTCGTTGTATACCTCGGCTTTGACCAAGCGCCCGGCGCGGCCCAAGAGGTGCTGGCGGCTCTGCGGGTCAATGCTCAAAAAAGCGGCTGCGGCGGCATCGTCAATGCCCAGGCGCTTGAACAGGCTTTGCGCCGTGTCGGTGGAGCGTGAAATCTCATGCCGTGAGAGGGTGTAGCGCTGACTTTGCAGGGCGTCGATTTGGGCTTGCAAAGGCAAGGGCTCGACGGCGTGCAACACCTGCTGGACCGGCAATTGGGCGGCGTCGGGCGCGAGGGAAGCGACGGCCAGTGCCGCACCGCCGCCGAACAGAAAGAGCGTCGCAACGGCGGCAGCAAAGCGCTGGGGGTGGCGATGCAGACTGGCTGCGCAGCGATGGGCCAAGGCCTGTGCCGATTCAAAAAAAGCTGGATTCAAAACCGCAATCTCCAAAGGGCTGCTGCAAACCGGGTGGGGCACAGCGCTGTACGAAACCTGCTGGGGAGGATGCCCCAAAGTGGACAACCTACAATCTGTCAGTGCAGTCCTACGCAAAAGGCTTGCCAGTATAGCCACCCTGGCGCCGCAAAACGACCGCATTTCCACGCATTCCCCGAGCTTTACCTGATGAGCGCCCCTGTCCCCGTTGCCGAGCCTGCCCCGCCTTTTCCCGGTCGCCTTCAGCACGCCCTGGCCGTGACGCTGCGCGGGTGTGAGGAGTTGCTCCCGCAAGACGAGTGGATCAAAAAACTGGCCCGTTCCGAGGCCACCGGCACGCCGCTGCGCATCAAGCTGGGCCTGGACCCGACCGCGCCCGACATTCACATTGGCCATACCGTGGTGCTCAACAAGATGCGCCAGCTGCAAGACCTGGGGCACCAGGTGATCTTTTTGATCGGTGACTTCACCAGCATGATCGGTGACCCCTCGGGCCGCAACACCACCCGCCCGCCGCTCACGCGCGAGCAAATCGAGGCCAACGCGCAGACTTACTACAAGCAGGCCAGCCTGGTGCTGGACCCGGCCAAAACCGAGATTCGCTACAACAGCGAGTGGAGCGACCCGCTGGGCGCGCGCGGTATGATTGGCCTGGCTGCTCGCTATACCGTAGCGCGGATGATGGAGCGCAACGACTTTTCCGAGCGCTACAAGGCCGGCACACCGATCAGCGTGCATGAGTTTTTGTACCCGCTGATGCAGGGCTATGACTCGGTGGCACTGAAGTCAGACCTGGAACTCGGCGGTACCGACCAAAAATTCAACTTACTCGTAGGCCGCAGCCTGCAAGCCGAATACGGCCAGG